>CAIYES010000397.1 GCA_903925275.1 uncultured Bacteroidales bacterium | reverse complement strand
TGAAACCTGACTATAACGATATACGAATTCTTTGATTTATAACCATCCTGTTGCTTTTACACTCTTTCACCTGGCCGATTAAATAGCGGAGAAAAGGGTGGTTTTTTCTTTCCCATAGAAGTTATCAACAATCATTGTACCTTTTGTTTCCTTGCCCGATAAAGCAGAAAAACTGTTTTATGAAATATCCATGGGAATCATGTTCATGCAAACCGTGAATGATAATAATGGATATTCCATGTGACCATTTAATAAAAAATCATTGACACATGAAAACAAAACTGTTGGAACCGGGGAAGTACTATCATGTATACAACCGTGCAAAAAACGGCGATCCGCTGTTTGAAAGTGAAGAGGCCTATCGTTTCTTCCTGAAACTCTACCAGGTGCATATTTGTCCCATCGCGGAAACTTATGCCTATTGCCTGCTGAGCGACCACCTGCATTTTCTGATCCGTATCCACGATGATGCAGTAGGGAGCCTTTACAAACCATTTGCCATGCTTTTCAACGCCTATTCAAAAGGCTATAACAAACACAACGAAAAAGAAGGTAAAGTTTTTAAATTCAAACTCAAAAGAAAGGAAATCCGGACAACACCCTTTTTCCTCGAGATGATCCGGTATGTCAACCAGAATCCATGGCGTCATGGAGCAACTGAGCATCCGGCGAATTACAGGTTCTCCTCCTTCCGTGCAACCATGACAACAGGTCCGACCATGGTGGCAAAAGAACAGGTTCAGGGGTATTTTGGTTCCCATGAAAACCTGGCAACGAACCTCCTAACCCAGGTCGACGAAACTGCAATCCGGACATTAATGCTCGAAGAGTAAACGTTGCTGCCACAGCAGTTTCCAACCTTGTATTGGTGATGGGTCAGAAGGCGGTGATGTTCCCGGAGAATTGTCAAGGCTGCGATGACTTCACTATGGTAATCTGTTGGTTGGCTTTATCTAAAACACAGCCTGCCTGGTAAACCCCGGCCGGATAACCTGACAGATCGGCGTGAAACTGCGTTTTTCCTGCATTGACATCTAAATTCCTGGAAATGATGATCCGTCCCATGATGTCGGTGATGGTAAATTTCGCCTGACTCCTTGATCGGGAATCAATGGTTATCAAAAACAGCCCATCCCGGGAGGGGTTCGGAGAAACTGCCAGGTTAAAACAGGCCAGACCGGATGCTTCACCTGATCCATTCGAGGGTTCGAGTTTGAAATTACCCTTACCATTAAATGTTACCAAACATATGCTCCTGTCAGCATCAAAAGTTACAGATGAAACAGAACCAGAAACGGCCTTGAGGGCATGGTCTGAGAACAAGGAAACTGTTCCGGCAGCCGAGATGTATCCGGAATAAATACCGCCGGATAGCTTTTCATAGGCCACATCCAATTTTTGGTCGCACCGGATGATTGGCTGGAAACCATACACCAGCGAATCGCCGTTTTGAAGGAAAGCAAAGGAAAATGAACCATCGGCATGGGTAGCGTAAAGATTGATGTTTCCATTGGCTTTGATGGTCCCGGGAAGCCCTGTTGCAGCGCCAGGCAGAGAAATCAGGTTATTGTCTTGCTGAGCAAAGAGATAGTCAATTTGAAGTCCGTCATTTATGCGGTTTGCAACCTGATCACTCCCTGCCCCGATTTGAGTTACCTCCGGCTTTAAATCCGTCCATGGGTAAAGTGTGGTGAGAAATAGCGTGTTGCTGACACTATTCACGGTGGCCAGGGTTTTGGTGTAGTGCCGGAATACACCATAGCCGATTGCCAGTGAATCGGTCGCTGTGGTAAATACTGCAGGCTGACCGTCGTTTTGGATCCTGGTGAACAGGTGAACCGAATCACGCTGGTAAGTAACATTCATATTTGCAAAATCGGGATAAAATGCACCCGTCGCATCCTGGGGAAGAGCGCCTGCCAGTCCGTTTCCGTGGAGTTGAAATGTATAGTTGTTTACGGCAGTGGATGTGATGAAATCGCCCAGGATGAAATATTTATGGTTGATAAATAAAATTTTCCGAGTTACACCGGCCCCAAAATAGGATGTCCTGACTTCGCCGTAATCCAAAGCTTGTGAATTAAAAAAGTTCTCAATATAAGCCGTGTTGGTCGCGGTATTCACAAACTCACCATTCGGTGGGTTCGGGCCATTTCCGTTGACAAGTATCAGGTTATGGTCGGTGGGTTTGTTTACAACATCGCTTTGAGATGCTCCGGGGTATCCGGGATCGAGGGCAAGCAACTGTTCGTGTGCAAATAAGGAGAAACTCCCTGCATCTCCATGGTGATGTGACTTGGCTCCTGAAAGCGCAATGTCATGCTTTGCAATGAAATGCATATATATAGCATCGGGATTCCATGACGAACGGAAAACCAGGCTGCCTGCATCGGGCAATGGCTGAAACAAACTATCGGTAATTATTCCGTGTCCTGTATTGGCGGCGATGTATTGCGATCGGATAAACGGATCATCAGGGTTAAAGGTGGGATTGGAAATGTTGAACCTGGAATTGCATGACAATGCAGTGATTGTTGTTCCAAAGCCCACCTGGCTGTCGTGAATGGCAGGCAGAGAGCCATCGGGCAGCCTGATCCTGTTCATCCAGTCGTACAAATAATCGTAACGGGTATCGTACCATGGATTAGGAATCTGTCGGGTTGCCTGGTTAAAAGTGAACGGATAATCGCCCTGCGGCAGGAAGTTTCCCATGGCACGGATAAACGGAAAAGCATTCTGAAAGGCATAGGTAAAATACCAGGGACCTTCAGCATAGCCGGCGAGGGTATCCTGTTCCGAAACACGCGGATAAGTGCCTCCTTGAATCCACAGGGTATTGTCCAGGTTCCACATCCCGGCATTTATCCAGTTTTGTGGCTGAAAACCGGGGTTGGAATTTTCATAATCATTCAATACGATGGCCGAAAGTCCCAAGGCCGATGCCGTCATGATGCTGTGATTGTTGAACTGGAAGTTGAAGAATTTCATTTGAAAGATTACGATGGTATAGGTATCCATGGCCCGGAGATAGAGGTTGGCAGTGAACCTTATCAACGAATCACGCGCCTGAAGCAAGCTTGCCGGAGGAACCCCTGCGCCGCGCAACAAATCGTATGCAATCAGGTAACTGATCAACTCTTTCGAGCGGTTCTGCCACTCCTGGTAAAATACCCATCCTTGCTGAAATCCGACATGGGTATTCATGTTTTCGAGCAGCCACCGGCTTTTCAGGATCAGTGAATCCTGATCCGCAGTGGTCATTGGTGAAATTCCCCCGTTATCATATTTCCGGTTCATCAGGACAGCAAAAGCAGCTTCTTTGGCCATCATGGCACGTACAAGTCTGGCGCCATCGGTTGAATCCCCGGAAGGGATGACGCTGGTTGCATTCAGCCAGATGGATTGATACAGCGGCAAAATTTCCGGGTTCACAAGCGTTTCCCTGATCGTGGGGACCGCCATGCTGTCCAACAAGGTACGGGGAAAACTCAGATCAGCGCCTGCCGGGTTCCAGCTGCCCTGTGAACAAATCTGATAGTGGTTCGTTACCATCAGGATGAGGGTTACTGACAAGCATCTCAGGATTATTTTCATTGTATAAAGTTACGGACTTTTATCCTCAATCATTTATTTAGGAGACTTTTTACATTTTTCACAGTGAATCTCAGTTCCTTCTCCGAAAAACGCAGTCAAATCTTTTTTGATGAAAACCGCGTAATAGCCACCTTGTGACAAATCTCATGATTTAAACATTCTCATTTCCATCGGAAAAATATGATAACTTTATCAAAAATATCAGCAACATGAGAATAATCGGTTTTTACCTGGTTGCGATATCTATTATGCTGGTTTTTCTTGTTAAACCGGTGATTTCACAGGAATTTGTGACCATTTCAGGCATCGTGTTCGATACTGCAACAGGAAAAGCATTGCCTTTTGCACAACTATCAGTTCAAAACAGTACAATCGGAACGGTTACCAATGATGAGGGTCAATTCAAGCTTGATGTCCCGGTAAGGTTTGCAATGGATACCCTCCAGGTAGCCTATATGGGCTATAAAACCTTGAAACGGCCGGTTCAGGGATTGACCGGGAGTTCGATAAAACTGCCTTTAAAACCTTGTTCTCTTCAACTGGCCGAAGTCGAAATCATTGCCCTTACGCCGGAAGATGTCATCAGACAGGTAGTGGCAAATATTCCGAAAAACTATGGAAAAGATTCGTTGATCCTTACAGCCTTTATCCGTTCTCAGAAATTTGTCAGCGGCAAACTTGCAGAATATACAGAGGCCATCATTGAAGATTTGAAAACCGGATACAGGCTGTATTCGGGCAAAGATGAAAAAGAGAAGAGTCGTCAATCAAACATTCCGCTGTTGCTGAAGGGACGGGTAATTTCCGATACAAGCCTGGTGAATTCCATAGGCGATATTGGAAAAAGCGCTGGATGTCTGGGATGTAATTTTATTCATGATTTTGTGGAATTCTATCACCATACCGTGCTGGATGAGAAACTTTTTCAGTATTATACGTTCAAAATGGAAGAATTGATAAAACCTGAAGGAGGGACGATTTATCACATTTGGTTTGATCAGAAAAAAGGGGTTAAGGAGACCTTGTGGAAGGGGGAAATGATCGTTAACGGAGCTGACTTTGCCCTCCTGAATATTTCTCAGAAACCCAGTTTCGAAGCATTTAACCAGTTCGAAAAACAGAAATATAAACAGCAGTTTACCATACGCAACACATCCGGATGGTTCCAGGAAATGCCCCTGATGGAATGGACTACAACCTATTCAGCCAGGAATGGAAAATATTATCTGAATACCATTCGCATTGAAAACTGGTTGACCTTTAACAACCAGGTTACCAGGCAAAAAATGAGATTCGCCCATAAGAATGAGGTAGTTGTGACCGATGCCACCCGCGATCCGGAAAAAATAAAAAACTTCAAAGGAGATAAATCAATTGGTGTAAACCAACGCTGGGACCAACTCGTCGGATCGGGGGATGACCAGTTTTGGTCAGAATTCAATTATCTGCCCATTGAGGTGAAATTACAGGAGAACCTTGACAAATTAATAATTAATAATTAATAATTATTAATTACCTGATAATGAACTGATCCTGCGACCCACTTCTGTCCCTTCGATCACCTGAGATCTATGACTTCAACATCCTAAATTCCTGCAATCCTGCATTGTTTGCAAAGTTTGCATTTCCTGCATTGTCTGCATTGTTTACATTGCTTGCATTGCTTGCATTGCTTGCATTGCTTGCATTGCTTGCATTGCTTGCATTGCTTGCATTTCCAGCATTAAATATCCATATTGTACTGAATAACCATCTCCATTTTATTCAGCTCGAGCGCGACTAAATTTCCGAAACCATCTTTTCCCGACAGGTAAGGCCCGTTATCGAGGTCGATAAACTTATAAATCCTGTTTTTTACAGCCATGGTTATCAATTCCATATTGACTGGCACATGTCCATGGATTATGCGCCGGCCGCCGATCTTGTCAGGTTTGATTTCGTAGTCACGCAACCAGAGCATGGCCCGTTGATCTTCGTATGGATTCTCGTTTTTAAAATTCAGACCTGCATGAACCAGTACAAAACGATCCAGCTCAATATAATGAGTGAGGTTGCGCATCCACTCAATATAATCAATGGGGACATCGCGGATGTGCGTAACACCGAAGCTGGAAAGTGTAGGTTTCCCGCCGATTTCCAACCATGTTTTGTGTTTTTTGTTGCCGAAATTATGCCACCAGGCATTCATCGATTTTTTTTCAGCATCATAAAGCTCAACCATAAAATCCTCATGGTTGCCTTTCAAAGCCGTGACATTGTATCCGTCTTTTTGCATCGCCCGGATAAAATCGATTACCCCTTTTGAGTCGGGACCGCGGTCGACATAATCACCTAAAAAATAGATTTCGTCAGACCGCATCGGCTTTATCAGATCGGAGACCATTGAATTAACAGTCTTTACACATCCGTGTGTGTCGGGGATAACCCAGCGTTTTGCCATATATTGTTTCTATCTGCCCATTCTCCCCCTCCCTGTTTGGGGTGGGGGTGGAGCTATTTTTTTTTGCCCTGGTTAGCCACCTCTTCCATCAGTTTTTTTATGATTTCGGGATCACCGAGGAAGTAATCTTTCTGCAGGTTCATCTGGTCGTCGAATTCAAAAACATATGGAATGCCGGTTGGCAGATTTATGCCCACGATATCCTGATCGGAAATGTTTTTCAGATACTTTAAAATACCCCGGAGACTATTTCCGTGTGCAGCCACAACTACCTGTTTATGTTTCGCAAGTGCTGGTTCCATCTGTTCTTTCCAATAGGGAACAATGCGTTCCACCGTATCTTTCAGCGCTTCTGTTCCCGGAATATCGTTGGGATCAAGGTCACGGTAGCGATGATCAAAACGCGGATGTCGCGGATCGTCCATGTCAAGAGCAGGTGGACGTACATCATAACTTCTGCGCCAGATCAGTACTTGTTCATCTCCATATTTTTCAGCCATTTCCGATTTGTTCAATCCCTGCAACACTCCATAATGCTTTTCATTCAGTCGCCAGGTTTTTTCCACGGGGATCCACTGGAGGTCCATCTGTTCAAGTACCAGCCACAATGTGCGAAGAGCGCGTGTAAGGTAGCTGGTGTAGGCAACTTTAAATTCGAAGCCCTCCTGTTTAAGAATCTTTCCGGCCTCTATGGCCTCTTTGATCCCACGTTCGGATAATTCAACATCTGTCCAGCCGGTAAACCGGTTTTCCTTGTTCCAGGTACTTTCACCATGGCGTATCAATACGAGTTTATTCATGATATTGGATTTTTCATTACCGGGCAAAAATACAAAAATGTCTCTATTTTTCCTACCTTTGCGACGCTTCAACGCCATGTTTCATGAACAACTATAAAAAAATCAACAACATTCTCGGCTGGACTGTGTTTGTAATCGCCTCCGCCGTTTATATTCTTACCTCCGAACCCACAATGAGTTACTGGGATTGCGGTGAATATATTGCCACTGCGTTCAAACTGGAAGTAGGACATCCGCCGGGAGCGCCATTGTTTCAGTTGATCGGACGCTTCTTTTCACTTTTTGCGTTTGGTGATTTAACACATGTAGCCAGGATGGTCAATACCATGTCGGCACTGGCCAGCGGATTCACCATCCTCTTCCTGTTCTGGACCATCACCATGATCGCAAAAAAAATCTTCATCCGTCAGGGTGAAATAACGAAACATAATATGTTCGTCATCATGGGTGCAGGACTTGTTGGTTCTCTTGCTTACACGTTTACCGATTCGTTCTGGTTTTCAGCCGTTGAAGGCGAGGTGTATGCCATGTCCTCTTTCTTTACCGCCATCGTCGTTTGGGCAATTTTTAAATGGGAGGAACATGCCGATGAAAAGCACGCTTATCGCTGGCTGATCCTGATTGCCTATTTGATGGGGCTTTCCATTGGGGTTCACCTGCTCAACCTTTTAGCTATCCCTGCAATTACATTTGTTTATTATTTTAAAAAATATCCAAAACCCGGTTGGACCGGCATTGCGTTGACTGCAG
>CAIYES010000396.1 GCA_903925275.1 uncultured Bacteroidales bacterium | reverse complement strand
GATATACCAATAAAACCGCACAATTCGCGCATCACATTTTCCTGGTCGGTCACCAGATCCTCATAACGAATAATATAGAATCGGGCAGGATATTTCTTTTTACATTCAAGGAAAAGCCTAGCCACAAAGCGCCATCTGGCAACCTGAAGCGAAAGAACCGGCGCTTCGGGTCTGAGTTCCGAAAGGTTGCGCATCGATAGAAAGTTATCCCGGTAATCGCGGATAATGCAGATGAATTTTGCCTCGGGGAATATTTTCAGAAACCGTTTGGTGTGGATCGAATAAATCGGATTTTTATCGCCGATCTGAAGAATTTCTTGTTTTGGAAAGAGTGAAAAGGTCTGTTCGTTTATCTTTTTAAGGAAATCCTGGATGGTACCCTTGTATGTGAGTTTTGTCAGTTCAGCAATGAAGGCTTCCCGATTGATTTTTAGGTTGTCGAGAGTCAGATTATTGAACGTATGGTTTTGAAAAACATGGTCAACGAACGATATAATCTGAGTATTATCCCAGGTTTTCACCTTCCTGAATTTCTGGTAAAGGAACAGAAAAACCGGGTACTCTGGTGGAAGTTTGACATTGGGATGGGCATCAAACAGGGTGCTGAGCAGGGTAGTGCCCGAACGGGGGCGTCCCATGATGAAAAATATCGGAAGGGAATTCGGTTTGCTGTAGACCATTTTGTGGCGATTGGATTTTGTAAAACAATACACCTTAAACGGCAAAAATAATCAATCAAATGGAAAAGGCAAGGGGAGTGGGCCGGAGGAGCAATTTAGCTTCGGAAAAGAATTTTTACACCCTTTTTTACATCCCTGAAAAAATAAAAATCACCTTTCCTGTACCGGAATATCTCCCTGACCGGCATTTTTACCAATCGTGAATATACCAGGATAAAAATGATGGAACCCGCAGCATAACTGATGTTGGTCGACCACGCTGCACCAATGCCGCCAAACCTGGGGATCAGAAAAAGGTTCAGAATGAAGTTAATAACAAGGGCTGGCAGAAAGGTGTAAATAGCGATCTGTGGCTTTCCCATACCGGTAAGCCGACTGTTCAGAATACGAAATCCAACCAGGATCAGAACCCCGGGCAGAACCATCTGGATCATCGGAACACTGTGTATAAAATCCTTACCAAATACAATGGGAATAAGGTAAGGGGCGATAAAAAAGATAAACAGGCCGCCAAGCAACCCGACGAGCAGTGATACCCTGAAGATGGAAGCAACGGTATGGTGTACCTGTTGGTTTTCAGCAGGATTCGAGTTGGCGCTGCGGCTTAAAATTACTGTTTCGATGGCATAGGGAATATGCCACAACTGTTCAGCGATCTGAATGGCCAATGAATAGAACCCAACCTCTTCGAGTGTTGAGAGCTTTTTTAGCATTAAAATATCGAGACGAAAGTTAAGCTGCATGATAAAAATGGCGATGGCATTCACCAATCCCAGTTTTATCATGCTTTTCATGATCCCTTCATGGTATTTCCAGGTAATGTTGTAACCGAACTGAAATATGATGATCCGGTAGGTTATGAAAAACATGATCAGGTTCGCCAGGGCGATGGCGATGAATGCGCCCAATACCGACATTTTAAGCACCCATACAAAGAGAATGGTGAGCAACAGTGTAATGATTGTAGGGCCGGCGTTGATGATACTCGCCCGCCGGATATCCTCTTTTCCAAGAAAAACCCCACCGGCAAAGACATTGGTAAGCAACAGCGGGATGGTCAGCAATACCATTACGATAATCAGGGGGTCGAAAGGCTGGCTTTCAGAAAAGAAAAAGACAAAGCCGCAAATGAGAATGCTCAGCGTACTGGTGTATAACAGCAACAGGAACAGGGCAGAGACAATATGATCCTCCGGCAGGATCTTTTGGCCGATGTGATAAATTGCGCTGCGGCGGATGCCAAGCTGCGTAAAGCCAATTACCATGATGGGCACAACAATGATGGCCGAATAAAATCCAAATCCGGCGGCACCAAGAAAGCGTACCAGAATAATCCCGACCGCCAGGTTGCAAATGGTTACTGTAAGGTTGCTCCCTAAGAAGCTGAGGATGTCACGCAGATAAGTTCTCTTGGCCAATCGTCAGGAAATAAAAAAAATAAACTAATTTCACAAACAAAATTAACGGAATAATTCATTGCACCAACTAAGTGGGTAAACGGGTGAACGGGTGAACGGGTAAACGGGTGAACAGGTAAACGGGTGAACGGGGAAAGAGGTAAACGGGTGAACGGGTGAACGGGTAAACAGGTGAACGGGTAAACGGGTGAACGGG
>CAIYES010000395.1 GCA_903925275.1 uncultured Bacteroidales bacterium | reverse complement strand
CGTTTTTCCAATGCCCGGAGTGCAATCGAATTCTTTTCCAGGTCAATGAGTACATTCTGAGGGAACAAATTGTCGTCACCCCAGGGTGACCATGGCCAGGAGCTGTAATCCTTCGGGATCACGACCTTCTCGGTGGCTGCATCCTCTGTTTTTTTATAGGATGTGGCCACGGCTTTGGCTCCTGGTAAGAATGCAATTCCGTTTTCGTAAACGATCTTTTGTTTCATCAGTAGCAGACTTTCTTGTTATTGAATTCGATGATCAGCCGGATATGCAGCTTGCGTTTCTGGCCATTGGGCAGCAGGATGTTCCTGGTTGAATTGACCCAGTGGTTAGGATCTTTTGTAATCCTTTCATCGACAGGGAAGTTCTTCTTTGCTGCAAAAATCTCCTTTCCCTTTTTCGTTCTTACTGAGCATTTGCAAGCATCCTTTAGTTCAATGATCTCGCCGCCGGTTTTCTCCGACCTGTTTGCAGTGACAAATTTCAATTTGAATCTGACTGGCTTTCCCTGGCAATCTATTGAGTCCATAATTTCCAGGACATCCCACAACCGTATAAAAGTTGAATTCATGGGAGCAATAGTACAATGGAGGGGAGGGATAATAAAGGACAGTATTTCCCCTATGGGCTTAAACCAAAAAAGCCCCGGTTTCCCGAGGCTCTATCTTCAATTTATATTTGTTATCCGCTAATCTATTGCATGTAATCTGGAGACAATTACCAGTGGTATAAAGAAATGGAGGGATTTTGTTTGCAGGCAATCAATTTATTGCCATCCCATTAATAAAGGTATCCACAAACCTCAATATTTTATTCAGAATTCTGTCGCCAATTTTCTTTCGCTCCAAAACCGAAGGCTTGGTGCCTTCTATCAAATCAAGAACTTCATCTCGCAATGGTTCCCGCTCGGCAAAAAGATAATTCTCAATGGTCTTTTCAACCTTATCGGAAGAGAGGTTTTCATCTTTGCAAAGTTGTTTAAAGGCAGCTATCTGCTCTTCATTCCAGAATTTATCAAAGGCGTCCGGGATATCATCCGAATCAGGGATCAGGGGTAGATTCTCCTGGATGAATTTCTCGATCAGTTCCCGTTTGCTGCGCAAATGCGCTTCACCGGCAATCAGGTCAATGATCTCCTTGCGCCGCTTTTCCTGATCGCTGCCCTTCAGGTTTGCAAGCAATTTGAGGATGTAAGCAACATTGATTTCATCCCGACGGATCAGTTCCAGTTCAAAATCAACATCTTCGAGGATGGAAGCTTTATCTACCTGATGGTCGGATCTGACTTTATCATACAGATCAAGGTATTTGCTTTTGTAATCTTCGAAAAGCTGCTCATTCATCGCCAGATGGTCAAAACTGAAATCAGCGAAAGTGCAGAGCACATTCTTTAACCGCATAAGTTCCCTGAAGGCCTTGATAAACTCAAGTTCTTCTGTTTCACTGGGCAGGTCATTGACACTATTTACTGTTGGGGTAACTTTTAGCAACTCAATGAATGCCTGGGAGAATTTTCTGACATACTCATCGTAGGGCTGCATGATGATGATATCCTTGGCGTCCTTGTTGGAAAACAAAGCTATGGCATCATCAGTTGCTTTCTTCAGATTGCGAAAAACTACGATATTTCCCTGGGATTTCTGATCATTGAAAATCCGGTTCGTTCTTGAATAGGCCTGGATGAGACCATGATATTTCAGGTTTTTATCAACATACATCGTGTTGACCTTTTTAGCATCAAACCCTGTAAGGAACATATTCACCACCAGCAGGATGTCAACCCGATCCTGTTCCCGGGCATCAATCCGTTCACGGTCCTTGATGCGTTTTGAAATATCATTGTAGTAATTGTAAAAGGAAAGATTATCCCGGGTAGAGAAATTGGTTGTAAACATTTGATTGTAATGGATGATAAACTCATCCAGCTTTTCACGGCTGTGCTTGTTGATATTGGACGAGGAGTTTCCTCGCTGATAATCTGATTTATGATCCGCTGCTAAATTAAATTCCTCATCCTCCGGTTCATCATATAAAAAGCCGGTAGCATCCTTATCATCTTCATTGGCAGTATAACTGAAGATGGTGGCAACACGCAAATTGTGTTCTCCCGCCTCCTTTTTTGCCTGAAACAGCTCATAATATTTGATCAGTGTTTCAATGCTGCTCACACAAAACATCGCCGTGAATTCCTGACTATAGGTTTTCCGGTGATGGTGCGCCAGGATGTAATCGGCAATTTTATTCAGACGCACCGGTGATTCCATTAACTCTTTGGTGTCAATGTCTTCAACCTCAATATCGATGTTGGTGTTACTTTCATCTTTTTGTTTGTACCGGCCCACGTACTCTACGGAAAATTTGAGCACATTTTCATCCTTGATGGCATCGGTGATCACATACTTATGAAGGCAATCGCCAAATAACTCCTTGGTGGTACGCCTGCCCAATTCGTTTTTCACTGCGTTGTCAACAAAAATGGGAGTTCCGGTAAAACCAAACAATTGAATGTTTTTGAAGAAGGATTTTATCCGGGCATGGGTCTCACCAAACTGTGAACGGTGACATTCATCGAAAATGAATACGATTTTTTCATCTTTCAGCCTTTCCATGCGCAGCAGGTATTGTTTCTTGCTGATGGCCGTATTAAGTTTCTGAATAGTGGTGACGATGAGTTTGGTATCATCGGAAAACTGCTTAACCAGGGCATTTGTATTATCCGTACCGTCGATGCTGCCTTTGCTGAAGCTGTTGAATTCTTTAGTGGTCTGATAGTCCAGGTCTTTTCTGTCAACCACAAAAACGACTTTCTTCACATTTGGCAGGTTCATCAGGATTTGACTGGCCTTAAATGAAGTCAGTGTTTTTCCCGAACCGGTAGTGTGCCAGATATATCCGTTTTTGTTGGTGTCTTTCACCCTTTCTATCAGGGCTTCCACGGCGAAATACTGATAAGGTCGCAGGACCATTAAAATCTTATGAGCTTCGCTGAGCACAATATACTTGCAAACCATTTTTGACACATGGCAGGAATCCAGGAAACAGAATGCAAATTGTTCCAGCTGCGTAATGGTTTTATTGCCCAGATCGCTCCAAAAGAAGGTTTGCTTAAAGGATTGGTATTTGTTGTTGGCATAATACTTCGTGTTCACGCCATTACTGATCACAAATATCTGCACGTATTGAAATAATCCGATGGAAGCGCCAAATGAATGACGCTGATAACGGTTAATCTGGTTAAAAGCCTCTTTAAGCTCGATTCCCCTGCGCTTGAGTTCAATCTGTACCAATGGCAACCCATTGATGAGCAGGGTGACATCGTAGCGATTCTTGTAAGTACCTTCGGCAGTAACCTGGTGAGTAACCTGAAACTGATTCTGGCACCAATTTTCCTGTTCAATGAATGCGAAGTAGAGACTTTCGCCATTATCCCGGACAATATGCTGTTTTTCCCTCAACATCTTCGCCTTGTCAAATACTGAGCCTTTACTCAGGATATTCAAAACCCGGTCAAATTCTTTAGAAGTAAATTCTATGCCATTATGTTTTTCTAACTGTGCTTTGAGGTTTGCTAGCAACTCTTTCTCATCCCGGATTGTCACAAAAGCATAACCCAATTGCTGCAGTTGTAGCACAAGATTATCTTCGAGTATTTGTTCGGGTTGCTTTGACATGTTAGTGCTACTCTTTAAAACAAAAAACCTCCCAAGTGTGCTTCCAAGAGAGGCATGGGAGGTGTATTATCAATGTTTCTTAGAACTTTCTTTAAAAAAGGACCCGCCTGCAGTTCTAATGGTATGCAAAACGGGTACTGTTGGTGCAAATATACAACACAATTCATTTCCAGCAACCTTTTTGAGATGTTTTTCCAAAGCAATCCTGGTTAGTATAATCTGCGTTAACAAAACATTTTTTGCAGTAACCCCTTTTTCCACTGCTCCGTTTTTTCAATCTGAACGCTGCAATGGTTAATCTTGTCGTCCAGAGTGGATAGAAAATTGGCGATTTTGGTTTGTTCTTCTATGCAAGGCAGGTCAAATTTAATCTTATAGATTGTTGATCCACTCAAGCTTGGAACTCCAGATGCTTCGTTATACAAATACCAGTTTATGGTCTGAAATTTATAAAATAGCCATTTCGGAAAGGTATTCGTAAATACTTCAGTATAAAAAAGTGTATCAACAGTCCAAAATGGCGTGTCCATATATACTGGCTTATCAATTGTACCCTTTCGGCCAATAAGAACAGATGGTTTATCGTATAGAAATTGATTTGTATTGCCAATTATTCCACCTGTTCCTAAAATTGGGAATATGCCATTTTCAGCTACAACTTTTTTTTGGTCTTTACCATATAATATTTTGGCTAGTTGGCTCAATGTTTTCGGTTTCCACTCAGGAAATTCCTTACCATTCTCATCCCTAAACCGAATTTCCTGCGAGAAGATTCGCTGCATCACCCCTTTCTTGTATTGTTCCAGGAGTGCTTTTTGTTGTTTAATCTGCATGAGCTTTTCGTCAACGGAGGCGAGGAAGGAGGCAATTTTTTGTTGCTCGGCGAGGGCAGGAATTTGTAATGGCAAGTTTCTTAAATCAGACAAATCGAGTTTACCAGCACCGATACCCGTACCAGTAACCATATTTAAAATCATATTTTCCGCTGAGAAAAACCAATATAGCACAAATTTTGTGGAGTTTTTTTCATCAACAACAATTGATTTAACGTCTTGGTTAAATGCTACATCCCTTGCTGTAATTCCGATGGGAATTGTATTAAAAAGCATGCTGCCTCTGACTAAAATCAATAAATTTCCTTTGGGAACAAGCCTTGATCCATTCTTTAAACCTTCAAGTGTGATTTTATGTACAGAATCAGAATATTCAATTCCTCGCATAGTTGAAGCGCTAATCCAGGGAATATCACCATTCCAATAGAGAGGATTGTCCTTTGATGGCGTTCCTCCTGATGACCATTTTGATATCTGCCCCAACCTCTTTTTCCCCCATTCATCCTTAAATTCCGGGAACCGCAATGCTGGCGTATTATCTTCCTTCCTCATTATTTCAGTTTCTGAATATTTGGATCCGAAGCAAGGGATTTCAATTGAACAATGGCCATTTGATTAAGCTTGATTAACCTTTCTCGTTGGGTTAAATTAATTCTGATATATTCCGCATTCATGCTTTCTATGTTAGCTAAAATCAGAAGCTGTTCAATTGTTGCATAATCTCTGATATTACCTTCTTTGCTGGGGTTTGCATCACGCCATTGTTTTGCAGTTTTGCCAAACAACGCAACGTTTAGTACATCAGCTTCGTTGGCATAAACATAATTTGCCTGTTCCTTGGTAATGTTTGCCGGGATGATATGTTCTTTTATTG
>CAIYES010000394.1 GCA_903925275.1 uncultured Bacteroidales bacterium | reverse complement strand
GTGATTTCGGAGGCCATAAAGTTTAGTGCGTTTGAGGTTGGTTTTGCTCCCGGTCATTGGTCAAACTCCAATGAGATAGGGAATTCCCGACAAAATTCCAACATCAATCCGTCAATTTCAATAGCAAAAAAAGATTGTTACCAGGGGAACGTGGTACTTGTCAGAAATGCCAGAAATTTTCGTGCAGTCGTGCTTTCGTGCGGTACATTTGCAAGACTTTGAACATCAGTACCCTTATGATTTTAGTACCGAAAATAGTGCAATTCGTGCAGTTCGTGCGATTTTCGTGCAGTAAAAAACATACCCCAAGACACTCATTGTCATTTTGTTATATTTTTTTCAAAATCGTGCGCACGAAAGCACGAAAACATTCTATATATTTATTAAGTCTATTGTTCAAAAGGAAAATAAGTAAAGAATATATATATGTATGTGGCTGTCCGGTTTTACCAGAATAGCCATGAATTATTGTAGCTTGAATTGATTTAAATGGGGCCGGTTACACTATGTTTATCCAATAGCTTAATGCCATCGATAAAAAATTTCACGAAATAGGTTCTTTTTCCTTTTGAGTGGGGTAACATTATCCGGATAAATCCGCTGGGTCAACATTTTACTTGACCTTTGACATTATTGTCGTAATTTTATTAATTCAAAAAGGCTACAATACTCCTGTTTTAACCAACAAAAAAATTAGAACAATGAAAACTTCTACAATTATCATTTTCTTAATTATTGCCATTCTGAAAACTCAGGCACAGGGCTATCTGATCAGTTTTACAGGCGCTGGCGCCACTACCACTGTTGACTCTGTTAAAGTTGATAACTTAACCAGCGGCGCAACTGTTACGCTGAATGGCGGAGATATTTTACATCTGTCCGGAACAGCGGGTATTGGCTCCGTTGATATTGACAATGGGGCTTTGCAAATCTATCCTAATCCTATGGCAGAGCAGGCAACATTGACATTTGTTGTACCTGAAAACGGCTATGCGGTTATATGCATTGTTGATTTATCCGGCAAAACGGTTTATCAAATAGGCGCGTTGCTTTCACCCGGAATACACAGCTTTCGCGTTTCCGGAATCAGCCGGGGTATCTATTTTGTGAACGTCAGCGGGAATAACTATTTCTATTCCGCAAAACTGATCAGTCACAACAACCGCAAAAGCGAGGCAGGAATTGAGTACGTTTCTTCAGTGAAGAATATCTCGGGTAATCAGTTGAAAAATACTGCCGCAACTATTGATATGCCCTACACCGATGGCGATCAATTGCTTTTCAAAGGTATTTCAGGAATATACAGTACGGTAGTCCCAGATGTGCCCACTGGCAGTAAAACAATAACTTTCAATTTTACAGCCTGCACCGATGCTGATAATAACAACTATGCGACCGTAACCATTGACGCCCAGACATGGATGGCAGAAAATCTGAAGGTAGGAGTTCGTATTGATGGTATTCAGGAGCAAACCAATAACAGCATCATCGAAAAGTACTGTTACAACAATTATATAACCAATTGCAATACTCATGGAGGTTTATACCAGTGGGATGAAATGATGCAATATGTGACCACACCGGGAGCACATGGAATATGCCCCACAGGCTGGCATATCCCAACCGATGCAGAATGGTCAACATTAATAACCTTCCTTGGCGGATATTCAGTGGCCGGAGGCAAGATGAAATCTACCGGCACTATTGAAGCCGGCACAGGATTATGGCTTTCTCCGAATATAGGAGCAACCAACGAAAGTGGATTTTCAGCCGTTCCGGGTGGAAGACGTGACCCCTCTGGATCGTTCTACTATATTGGCCATGATTGTCGCTTGTGGCATTCATCTGAGTACGGGCCATTAGATGTTGGTGCCATACTCCTGGAAAACGGCAAAATTAATGTAAACGCATATATGATGGATAAAGAACGTGGGATTTCTGTGCGTTGCGTTCGGGATTTTTAAGACAATTTGACTATTTTTCTATTTGATTATTTGAGGGTATGGGGCAAGTCCCATCGATTTTTTTTTGAGAATGGGATTACATCACGAATTGCTAAAATTGTGTTGAAACAAGAATATGAATAACGGCTTGATGATATTAACTATTCCCATTCAGTTTGACAATGAACCACAAAATATTGTATGCTCACGAATGCGTTGTATATTTGCATCAACAGTACCCGTTTTGCATACCACAAGAACTGCAGGCGGGTCATTTTTTTTTAAGATATTGATCGGCATAACATCAGTTTATGAAAGCAAACTCGGATAACGAAATACTTATTTACCAAAACCAAAACGGGAATATCAAAATTGATGTTCATTTGGTAGATGAAACGATATGGCTTACCCAGGCACAAATGGCTCAACTGTTCAACAAAGGTAGAACAACCATCACCGAGCATATCCAGAATATATTCAAAGAAGGTGAACTGGATGAAAATTCAGTATGTCGGAATTTCCGACATACTGCCGATGACGGGAAAAATTACGACACCAACTATTATAACCTCGATGTAATTATATCGGTAGGCTACAGAGTGAAATCGCAACAGGGGACTCAATTTCGCATTTGGGCCACCCAACGTTTAAAAGAATACATTGTAAAAGGATTCGCTTTGGATGACGACCGGTTCAAGAGCGGCAATTCAATGAACTATTTCAACGAACTGCAGCAGCGGATCCGTGAAATACGATTATCTGAGCGTTTCTTCTATCAAAAAATCAAAGACATATACACCACCAGCATCGACTATAACCCCAAAGATGAAAGAACGGTTGCATTTTTTAAGATTGTGCAGAACAAGCTCCTCTGGGCAATCAGCCAGCAAACCGCAGCCGAACTTATCTATCGATGTGCAGATGCCTCCCTGCCATTATTAGGGATGCAATCGTTTGATAAAGGTACCTCTGCGATCATAAAGAAGAGTGATACAGGCATTGCCAAGAACTATTTGAACGAAGATGAAATAAAACTACTTGGTTTGCTGGTTGAACAATATCTCGCTTTTGCGGAAACAATGGCTCAACAGCATAAGCCGATGTATATGGCTGATTGGATCAGCAAATTAGATGAAATTCTACAGCTCAACGGAAGGCAATTGCTGACCCACGCGGGAAAAATAAGCCACGAACTGGCTTTACAAAAATCAAACCTTGAATTTGAAAAATACCAGGAAGAACAGAAGAAAATATTAAAAGAGGTTAGTTTGAGAGAAATTGAAGAAGACATTAAGCGGTTGAAAAAACCGAAGAGTTAAACTTTGTTTAACCGATTCAATTTTAATATCTCTCATTCGCAATCGTAAAATACTCCACTCCTCCCCTTTTATCATCTGCCGAAGGTCTCCCAAATTTATCAAACACCTGGGGATTGTATTGAGCCTTGTGGTATTCGCACCAGGATAGCATTTTCTTCTTGAACCGATGCGGGGTCATAAATTTACTCTGGTTCTTGTTCTTCTCAAGGAAGCCGTTATACAATTCAGCCCTGGGGATCGGAACATTCATGTTTTGTACAGATGATGAATTGATGCTCTCCGGATCTTCCACATTAAAGTAATCCCCGGCCCAGGAGAGGAAATCCTCACTTAAACCGCTTCACCCCCTTGGTGTTGACCATCCTCTTGCCGGTAATGATCGGGAAAAAGAACTCGAAATCAATGTTGGCGCGAATCACCGCTTTCTTGCACGATTTATCGCAGTAGTTGTGCCGCAAATAGCCAATGGCAGTCATTTTTGATGCCATGGCAGGTTGGTTTCATATTTCTCTTCAAGGGTACGACGATCATGATCAAGCGGTTTGCGGCTCTTCTGATGTTGTATCTTGTTCCAAAAAAATTCACCGGTGTTGAATATGAACCGGGCAAAGAGACATTCTTTGGCCTTAGGGGTGAATTGAACATCGAACTTGCCCTATCCTCGCTACCAAGTCGGAATCCTCATCATTTTTGATGGTATTCCTTTTTTGCCTCTTCTGAAAGCCATATGAATGCTTGCTTTGCTGAAAAAAGAGCATTGGTTTTTGAAGTTAGGTATTGCGTTTGTTGAGTATCCAGTACTAAACCCTCTGGAAACACCAATTTCTGTATTCTTCGCTTTAAATCCAAATTGCCGGAAAGCCAGTATTTACTGACATTTTGTGAAAAATCAGCTGCTTTTTCGACCTTCATACCCAAGTTAGGTATCTCTAAACCAGTTCCTTCAAACTGTGCTTTCAAATTAGAGATATTTCTATCAACCTTAGCCAAGCACTTCTGGTATTACTCCTTTGGAAGACCTTCCACTGCCTACTTTTCTTGTAATGCATCCTTCTGATTTTCCAATTCTGCTAATTTTCTCACATACACTGCTGTATCATTTTTTGCTGCCTGCTTCCCTGAATCAAGTATTTTCTTTATTTGTCTGCAAAATAAACTGGGGTGATTCCAAAAGAGTTTATCAAAGCAAAACCTGAAGGAAGGTAAACTTCTATATGTCGCGTGTGGAAACAATGACAATATTATTTATGCGAAGTAATAAACACTTGACTTTACTTATTTTTCGTTAATTTTACTCATGTTCTAACCTTCCTCCCTATGAAAAACATTTGCTGTTTTATTCTTGCATTCCTGACATTTACTAATTCAAACTCACAAGGTTGGGAATGGCTCAACCCGAAACCTCAAGGAAACAATCTGAATTCTGTCTATTTTCTTGATAACAACAATGGTTATACGGTCGGGAATAAAGGCACTATTTTACATACTCTGAATGGTGGTGTTTCGTGGAGTAACCAACCTTCAGGAACATTAAACAATCTGTATTCGGTTCGTTTTTTAGATGTGTTAAATGGATTTATTGTAGGTGATTCAGGAACAGTCTTAAAGACGATTGATGGCGGGATTAATTGGGATAAAATGTCATCAGGAACAACTTCAACCCTATATTCAGTATTTTTTACTAATCACAATAACGGTTTTGCAGTTGGCAAGGAAGTTATAATGAAAACTGTTGATGGTGGGATGACCTGGGATATTCAAACTATAGCAATATATAGTCAACTTCATTCTGTATATTTCGTCAGTCAGAATGTTGGATACGCCGTAGGCTACAAATTTGACCATAATCTCCCTTATCCCCAAGAATTAATATTTAAAACTACAGACAGTGGAACGACATGGACCATGCAAAATCCATGGGGGTACATTTTACTAAACACAGTATATTTTGTTACCGAAAATTTAGGTTATGCGGCTGGCTATGATTATAATGGTAGTGGAGGAGGAAGAGCTATTAAAACTATCGATGGAGGGATTACATGGACACCACAAACTTTAATTCCTTCAACTTATTTTAATTCGATTATTTTCAAAGATTCACTTACTGGTTATGCTGTTGGTGCCAAAACATCAGTATACCCATATCTCGGAGTCCTTCTTAAAACTACTGATGGAGGTGCAACATGGGTGGACCAGCCTATTAATGCAGATAGTGAGTTATTATCAATTTGTTTTTCTGATGAAAATACTGGCTATTCGGTTGGTTCATTTGGTATTATGAAAAAAACAACCAATGCTGGAACAAATTGGAATTATCAATCATCAGAAGATAGAAATTATGTGCTTTCAGTATTTTTTACTGATTCAAATAATGGCTTTACATGCGGCATTGGCAATATTAAGAAAACTACCGATGCTGGGCTTACTTGGAATAACCATCTTTCGGATACAACCATAAATGTTACTTCTGTCTTCTTTGTAAATGAAACTATTGGATATGCCGCTGGTGTTGGTGGAAAGATATTAAAATCAATTGATGGCGGTCTCACTTGGATGAACCTGAATTCAGGGACTACGACTTATCTGTTTATGGTCTATTTTACAGATGCCAACCATGGTTTTGCATGCGGTGATGGAGGTTTGATTTTATCAACAACCAATGGAGGTGCAACATGGAATACATGGTTATCAGGAACTGGAGCCACAGTTTTTGCTATATTTTTTACTTCTGCAAATACGGGATATGCGGTTGACGGTGATGGAATTATTTGGAAAACAACAGATGGCGGCATAAACTGGAATAATATAAAAACCACTGTTGCTGCTCTTTATTCAATATATTTTCCAAATGCGAACACTGGGTATGCGGTTGGCTACGGGGGCAAAATATGGAAAACAACAAATGGTGGGGCAACTTGGGTCAGCCATCCTACTGGGACCATCGACCAACTTTATTCCGTATATTTCCCTGATGCGAATACTGGATATATTGCTGGTGGTTTTGGTGATTTTTTCAAAACCTCAGACGGAGGCGATACATGGGTGTCCTTGAATTCTACGACAACCAATACTTTTAGTTGTGTTTTCTTTACAGATGTAAATACTGGATACATGGTAGGCGCTGGAGGTACTGTTTTAAAAACAACAACTGGCGGGGTAGTTGGGACAAATGAAGTTCCGCAGTTGTCAAATTTTAAGATATATCCAAACCCAGCCAACGACCATTTGATTATTGAAACATCTGAAAATATAAATAAAGCAAACTTATCAATAATCAACATCAATGGTCAGGTATTATTTATTCAGCAAATCACAAGTAACTCTGTAAAGATTGATATTCACAACCTTTCAACTGGTATTTATGTTGTAAAAATTACAAACGAAAAAGCAGTACAGGTTGGTAAGTTTCTTAAGAACTAAAATTCTTTTATCGTAGAATACAAATAAGTAGACTGGAATTGAAGCAGCTGGCAATGACATTTATGATAAGAAGAACAACCATAGGCGTGGGTCTAACTCCAGAAGACTTCGGCCAGGGAGTGGTAAAAACCAACCGGGCAAGGCAGTCACTTCAAGGGGCTAATACAGACAGGGTTCCTTTTACGGTGAGTCTTTTTCCCGGAGATACGGTCACCGATGCACCACTTTGGATTGTAAGGTTACAGCATATTGCAGGTGCGGATGGGGCTTCATTGACAACAGGCAGGTTTGCGACAGCCGGGATTACTGCATCAGAAAAAGCACCGGGAACACCCATGGGGTTCCAATTCCCGGGATTTCCCCAATTGGTATCTGTACCTCCGGTCCATACAACCGTAGTAGTAATCTCTACCAAATAATCCTGGCCCTGGCCAAAGCTTGAATTGGAAGCCCCACAAGCCTGTGTGGCAAGTGGCTGAGAATCATCTCCTCCACGAATGCGCATGCGGATAATTCCGATCGCTGCATCAATCGGAACGATTAAATTCACAACTGCCATACCATTTGACCCTGCATTGGTATAGGAAGAAAAAAATTCTGATGGATCAAATGTGCCATCATTATTAAAATCAAGCCAAACACCGTTGTATTGGCCAGAATCACCGCCAAATGTTATTGATAATGAATTGGTTGTAACTTTCTGTAGATTGGGAATCGTATTCTGTGAAGCCGTGTAATCAATATAATACGGAGGATCATTTCCGGCAGTTTCCTGTGATAAACCACCCAATGTGACCTGTGTAATATAATCACTTCCTCCCCCATTGTAATATGTTGGGATACAAAAACCTGCGGTAATGTTCACCAGATAGTCCTGTGCCTGGCCATAGATTGAATTTGTAGGTCCACAAGCTTGGCCGGCATCTGGTTGGAAATCATCGCCGCCACGGATACGCATATGGATATGTCCCAACATTGCATTTACCGGAACGATTATACTAACTACAGCAGTACCATTTGCCCCGGCATTGGTATTTGAGGTGAAAAATTCTGAATCTTCAAATATTCCATTATTATTAAAGTCCAGCCATACACCATTATATTGAGCATCCCCATTGCCAAAGAAAAGTGACAAAGAAATAACAGAGTTTTGCGAAACGCTGGGAATTGAATTCTGGGTAGCAGTGTAATCAATATAATACGGAGCATCATTGCTGACGGTTGCCTGGGATAAACCGTCCAGGGTGACCTGTGTAATAAAATCCTGGTTTTGTCCGACTGAAGCATAAGTTGGAACACAAAAAACAGATGTAATGTTCACAAGGTAGTCCTGTGCCTGTCCATATGCTGAGTTGGAAGGCCCACAAGCCTGTGTGGCAGATGGCTGAGAATCATCCCCGCCACGGATACGCATACGAATATTGCCCAACGATGCAGAAACCGGAACGATGATACTGACAGATACTGTAGCATCTGACCCTCCATCGGTGTTGGAAGAAAAAAATTCTGATGGATCAAATATGCCATCATTATTAAAGTCCAGCCAAACACCATTGTACTGATTTGGATCACTGCCAAATGTTAATAACAATAAATTGGTGCTCCCTTGCTGAAGATAAGGAATGGTATTCTGTGTGGTAGTGTAATCAATATAAAAAGGTGGATTATTTCCGGCGGTTGCCTGTGATAAACCATCCAATGTGACTTGTACAATATAATCATTTCCACCCCCATAAGCATATGTAGGAATGCAAAAACCAGCTTTAATGTTCACAAAATAGTCCTGTCCCTGCCCATAGATTGAATGTGAAAGTCCGCAAGCCTGTGTGGCATCTGGCTGTTCATCATCCCCACCCCGGATACGCATACGGATTTTCCCTAACGTTGCGTCAACCGGAACGATAATCCCAACTGTTGCAGTCCCGTATGGCCCTGCATTGGTACCGGAGGTAAAAAATTCTGAATTCTCAAATATGCCATCATTATTAAAGTCCAGCCAAACACCGTTGTACTGATTTGGATCATTGCCGAATGTTAACGTCAGTGAATTCGTGGTACCTTGCCGAAGATCGGGAATCGCATTCTGGGTAGCAGTATAATCAATATAATAGGGCATATCATTACTTGCTGTTACCTGAGATAAAACACCCAGTGTGACCTGCGTCATAAAATCCTCATTTGATCCTGCCGAAGAATAAACAGGTATGCAATAAGTCGCAACAGATGTACCTGTAACTGACACAAACTGAGTCGATGCTCCCCCGCCATCATGGACAATATTTCCCGAATAATTGATATTCGGTGCAGTTGGTTTAAACTGCACATAGATCGTGGTCGCTGATAAGCTGCCACCCGTGTAGGCAATGGTTATTGGACTTGCGCTGAAACCACTTCCCGTAGTTAGTGAAATTTCAAAATTCGCTGTAGGTACGATGGTAATATTTCCTGATGCCGGAGATAAAAATTGTGCTGTCAGCGAATAAGTCAACTCGGATGATGTTCCCGATGAAGCCGTGTAACCAAAATCCAGAGAAGTCGGGTCGACAATTATCAGTGGTGAATCGGATGGAGTCAAAGTAGAACCGGCAGTCGAACCAGATGAACCGCCGGCAGATGTCTGCGACCACCCAGCAATGCCTGTGTGGGTTGTATCAGGGGTATCGATTCCTGCAAAAAACATATTCTGCCCACATGTTATACTGCTGATTATCATTGCAAATAAAAAAAATATGATGTTTTTCATGTAGTTTTTCATTTTCCAATCTCCATAAAATTTACCTAAACAAAGGTATGACTATTTACCCACAGGTTTACTAAATTCAACTGAATGATTATAACGGTCAATAGTCAGGATGAACAGTAGAACAATACATCCTGATAGTTGCTTTTTTTTCTGCAGACTAGCTGTTATCTATCAGGTGAGCTAAAACAACCCAGCGGTTCTCAGTGTTGAGTTCCTTCAAATTATGCTTTCAAAGCCGAGATTTCGCTGTCAACCTTAGTCAGGAACTTCTCGTAAACATCCTTGGGAAGACCTTCAAATGCATACCTTTTTTGTAATGCTTCCGGCGGATTTTCTAATTCTGCTAAATTGCTCTTGAACACCGCAGTATCATTTTTTGCCACCCAGATTTCAATATGGCACTGATTCATTTCATACTGCCAGGTTACTGATTGAGGCAGTAGAACAATTTTTCAATGAAAGGAAGTTTTCCATCAAAGTCCACAATTCTTATTGTGGGACAATGGTTCCTCTGAAATACTACAAGAAAAATGTCAATGTACCATCCATAATGCTCGAAATTAAAATTTTACATCGTTTTAACATTGTGCTGATGAAAAAGCTAACATTTTTTTCTGTTTTGCAAACTTTTATTTAGTCTAAATTAGTATATATTTGCCGAATATTTATTTCATGCAGAATAATTGTCGGAAATATATTGCGTCTCAACCCTAAGAACCAACCATGAAAATAAAATTCACAATCATAGTAGCAGCCCTTTTCTTGATCTTGTACCTAAGTGCTTCGGCTCAAAATGCTTTTCTAAAAACCTATGGCGGAATCAACAATGATTACTGCACGTATGTTCAGCAAACCACCGACGGCGGATACATCATGGCCGGATATACCAACAATTTCGGAGCCGGTTCATTCGATGACATCTATTTGGTTCGCATCAATTCTATTGGAGATACATTGTGGACCAAAACCTATGGGGGTGCCGGACAGGAGCGCGCTTATGCTGTGGAGCAAATATCAGATGGCGGATTTATTATTACGGGATACACCGATAGCTTCGGCGTCGTAAATGATGATGTCTATTTAATCCGAATCGATGCAAACGGAAATACAGTATGGTCAAAAACCTATGGAGGAGACGGTCTGGATTTTGGATACGCCGTGAAACAAACCTCCGACGGTGGATTCATCGTTGCAGGGAGCACCGATCTCGGGTCTGCAAATGGCAGTCTTTACCTTCTCCGGATTGGTTCCGAAGGAGATACGATCTTCACAAAAGTAATTGGGGGAAGCGGTATTGACAGGGCATCTGCCGTTTGTCAGACAACCGACGGGGGATTTATTATCGGTGGATATACCAGTAGTTACGGTGCAGGAGGAAACGATTTTTATTTGCTGAAGACGACCTCATCCGGAATTATTTCCTGGGAAAAAACTTATGGAGGCGCCAACTCCGACCAGGGAAACGATGTTCAGCAAACCACCGACGGAGGATACATTTTCGTCGGAAATTCCATGAGCTTCGGGGCAGGGGCCAATGATGTTTATTTAATCAAAACCGATGCAAATGGAATCCCGGCCTGGTCAAAAACCTACGGTGGAGTGAACAGCGAGTATGGGAATTCCGTTCAGCAAACCAGTAACGGAGGTTATATGGTTGCCGGGTACAGCGCAAGCTTCGCGGGTGATTACCTGATAAAAACCGATGCGGTTGGAAACCCGGTTTGGACCAAAGCCATTGGTGGAACTGTGTTTGATTGGGGAAATTCCATGCAGCAAACAAGTGATGGCGGATTTGTTATCGGAGGATATACCATGAGCTTCGGTTCAGGGAATATGGATATTTCATTAATCAAGACCGACGCCGATGGCAACATCAGCTGCAGTGAAGTAACTCCGGCAACTATTACTGCTGTGGCTGCAACACAAACCGGGAGTCCAACGTCTTTAGTCTCGTATGGAGGCCAGATGCGCACGCCATCCACTGTAAGTCACAGCGGCGGCAACGTATCGACAGTATGCTTCACAACAGGGATCAACGAACAAACACCGGGCAATTCCATAACAATTTCGCCAAACCCATTCAACAAGGAAATAGTCATCATAGGAACCCATGAAAACGAAACACTCGTATTGTCAGATTTTGCAGGAAAAATAATCATACAGCTGACTTCAGATTCCGGAGAAACAAGAATCAATACAGAAAATATATCACCCGGGGCATATGTGCTTTCGATTGTCGCTGGAAACACCAATAAGAGCTACAAAATTATTAAATACTAACCTTATCAGCTAACACCTGGTATTTATTTTTTCAGTATCAACCGATTCAACAAGTTCGGCTATTAAGGAGAGTATTTTTTGCTTCTTCCTAACTCAGCCTGAAACCAGTCAAATTTATTGATAACCGTCAGAAAAGCGCATAGATTGATCTTCTTCCGCAGATTACTCATTCTCCTGTCCAAACCGGGCCTTATATTTTTCACAATTCCTTGCATCCAGATCTTTTATTGCAATTTCTAAAATAATTAAGTACAAAAAAGCTTAAATATTTTTGCTAATTGTTGCGGATTCAATTTTTAATTTTAATTTTGTCTAAATAAAGAGGTTGATCAGGGAAATTGTTCAAATTAAAACAACAACTAGAAATCAAAAACAAACACACTATGAGAAATTCAAAATTATTGATTGGATTCATGATTCTATTTTTCAGCAGCTTAACATCTGTATTTTCACAAAAAATGATGCTCGAGAAGGATTATGAGATTTCACGTAAGGCTAAGAAGGGATATTTAGGCAATGTTGAAGAAAAGGAAAATGGTAATTTCGACATGATCTACATTCTGCCTTCTTCGAAACGAAAAATAAAAACAGAAATTTATCATTATGATAAGGAAGCTAATCAGTTGGGTGTTGACAAGGATGAAATTGAAATTGAAAAAGCAAGAACAAGATGGAGTTGGTTCAATTACAAAGGAGACTATTTTCTGGCAAATAATATTTCCGCATCAGCAAATTTTTCATCCGACCTGGTTTTCAGAAAAAAGAGGATAACAGCCAGTTATAATTGGTGGACAGGTCAATATGAAAGGAAAGTAAAACTACTGGATAAAGTAAAACCCAAAAACGAAGATGGTGGAAAATATAAATTTTTTGGTGGTGCTTATGAAATTGAACGTGACAGCACCATTTTAGTCATGGCGATAAATGCCGGAGACCCTAAAGAAAAAATGTTTGGTAGCTATGATTTATTAAAAAGTGATAATGAATTAAATATTAAGGTATTAGAAAAAGTTGTGTTTGACTATTCTATGACTTGCGTTTATTCACAACCATTAAAGGATGACTTAATCGCTTCAATTGAAAACGATGATTCGCCGAGGGATTGGATCCTGATATACGCACCAACGGATGTTATCAGAAAAAATACTGCCCCCGACCCCCATGCGTTTGAATACCTTCGAATTACACCAGAAGGAAAGATAAAAGAACGTGTTAAGTTTTCCGCACCTGCCGTGGGCTGGCGCATCATTGATGCCTATGAAAAAGATAATGCAGTTTTGGTTTATGGGATGGGCAGTGGAAAAGACAACAAATTCGTCAATCAGATTTTTAAAACAGGAATGGTAGCTACCACAAGCAATGATGCCGAAGATCAAGCCCAGGCGAACACATCATCTGCAGGGACATTCGGAGGATTCGCAAAAATGGGAAGTACTTTTTCCGGTAAAGATGAAATAGGTACAACACAGGAAACTATTGATGCACAATTAGATTTATTGAATTATAATTCGTTCATATTCTGTAGACTACGTGATGGAGTCGCAGGAAGTAAAATAACAGAAATTGATGAAGTTAACGAAAAAGCAACATGTCCGCCAGACATGAAAAAACCATTAAAATTTGATGGAAAAATGTTTACGGTTTGCAATGTTGACTTTTTAAGCGATAAAAGCATTGCGCTAAGCATACAGGACTTTAAGAAAAGTAAAACAGGGAACATTTATAAAGGTATGTATTTACTCCATTTCACTACTAAGGGTGAACTGATAAAAAACTATACCATAAATATTGATCAGAAGAGTAAGAAGGGATTTTTCAACAATTCACCCTTAACATCTGATATGGTTCCTTCTTCCAGTTCCGTTTATGAAAGTGCAGACAAAACAAAATTGAACTGGATATTGCACATCGTAAAGGCCATTGATAAGGAATCAAGCTCATCTTCGGATTATTTTAGCGGCACAACAACGACCAGAACAACATACACTCCATTATACTCTATTGAATATGGCAGTATTGATTTACAAGCCCAAAAAGCTTCAGACTTTAAAACCCTAGGGGAAGATGAAAAGAGAAAGTACTATTTGTATCCAAGTCACAATGTGCTTTCTACCAATGATTACCTCTACTTTTTTAGTGAGACGACAAAAGGAGACAAAATGTTAATTTCCAGGCTGGCCAAGGAATAATTTCCACTGTAATAATGTCATACAAGGAATTCAAAGAAACGAGCTGCAACATTTGCAGTCTCGTTTCTCATTTATTCCATTGACTTTCGACATGGATGAAAGTACCTAAAACCTTTTCTTCCGGGATGTTCCTGAACAGTATTTACCTGATATTCTGATCAATAACAACAATATCAGCATCCCTGCCAGCTTCAAGGCTCCTTTTTGAGGCTTACATATTGAATCTATCTTCAACATCCATTTCTACTAAAATAGTTTTCAAAAAATTACAATTTTCACCTGAAATTTTGCATCTTTACATTGTTATTGTTCAAACGCTTTTCGTTCAACCTGTAAAGTGCCCAATATCTTGAACAAAATAGGAATATGCCATCATAATTCTCATCAGACTGTATTTCTCGCAGTTTTCGTTTTCTGTTTTCTGTCAGGATTTTCCGCTTTTTCACAAAGTATCGTTGTCAAAGGCATCGTAAAAGATGAAAACACACAAGTTCCCATCCGCGATGTCAATATCATAATCAACGGAACAAACCAGGGTTTCGTTACCGATCATACAGGTCGGTTTTCGCTGGTTCTTGATAAAATTCCGGCTGCAATAACGCTATCCTGTGTCGGGTATGAAACCGTTTATTACGATATCGCGAAAATTTCCGCAACCCCCCTTTCGATGATCATGAGGCCCCGGATTTACAGTCTCAAAGAGGTTGAGATTCCTGCAAAACGATTCGAGTATGTATTCAAGGATCCGGACTATTCCGTGCTTGATTACGAAATCATGGATGACAACATCCTTTTGCTTATCTTCCGTTATCAGTTGAAGCGTTCAGAACTTATTCTGCTCACCTTATCAGGCGATACAATTACCATCGTACCTGTGCCTGAGATGAAGCCCAAAAACCTGTTTAAAGATTTCCTGGGGAATGTTCACTACGTTTCTACGAAAGGAAATGCCTTTCAATGCTTTTACAACGATCGTCTGAAACATTTCGGGTTTATTTACAAAATATCATTTGATTCGTTGCGCATGATGGCACTGCCATTTCTGTTTACATCAGGCGACCGTTGTTATTTCCAGGAATTCACCCCCGATGGTTTTGGTGCAAGAATCGGGTACTATGATAAGGAACACAATAAAGAGTATATCCGGTTTTTATCGGGAGAAACCACCAGGGACAAATATTACGGCGATTTAAAGTTTTACAGCCAGTGGAACGAGAATCTGGGAAAAACCGCATCTACAATACGGGGATCGGAAAATCTCAGGAAACCTACTTTTGAGGCCGATGACCTTCATGCACATAGATATTTCAACTACAGGAAAATCAATGCACCGCTGGTGAAACTGGGAGAAAACAACATGGCTGTGTTTAATTTTTCAGAAGATGTAATCGAACTGATGGATCCAAAGGGGAAGGTGTACAGTTCAATTCCGATCTCTTTCCATAAGGAGAATGACGACAACCTGTTGGCAACCGTAGTCAACACTATTGTTCCGGTTAGTGAATGGAAATGGCGTGGTAAAATACTGGTTGATGAATATTACCGGAATGCCTATACTACCTTCCAGAAAAATGGAATTGTACAAATTAAAAAAATTGATCTGAACACCGGAAATTTGACAACGAAGTTTGAACTTCCGTTTCCCTTTCCTGAAAAAATCCTGATTTATAAGGGGGTTGCTTATTTTCTGAATAAGGATGAAGGGCATTCTGTAAAATGGAGGCTGGTTAAGTTGAACCTTTAACAATGGTAAAAATAAAGTTGCTGCCCTTGCCAGGTTCACTTTCCACCCGGATGGTTCCATTATGCTTCTCAACGAACTCACGGCAAAGAATCAGTCCCAGGCCTGAACCCCGTTCCTTTTCCGTACCTTTTCGTGCATATTTGTTATCGAGAAGGAAAATTCTGGAAATGTTTTCCGGAGCAATTCCGATACCGGTGTCGCTGACCATTACCTCAAAGTTGTCGTCATGCTCTTGTACGGTAACAGAAACACTCCCATTTTGCTGTGTAAATTTGATGGCATTTGTAAGGAGGTTTCGCAAAACGGTGTCAATCATGCGTGTATCGCCAGTCACCAGGATCGGAACAGTTTGAGTGAAAGACAATTCAATATTCTTTTTCTCCGCCTGACTTTTTACGATTTCAATGTTTTCACTGATCCGGTCCGACAAATCGAATGAAACCGGCTGGAAATCGAGCGCACCGGTTTGTGACCTTGCCCAGATCAGCAGGTTCTGGAGCAAGTCGAACGTGTGCTTCGAAGTATCACGAATATCGATAACCCATTTGTGGATCTTTTCAGGCTCTGCCATGCCGATGTTTCCAAGCATGATTTCCGACAGCCCCAGGATTGTGTTGAATGGATTCCGAAGGTCATGGGCAATGATGGAAAAGAACTTATCCCTGGTGGCATTCAGGGCCGAAAGTGCTGTGTTTAGTTCACTCAGTTCCTCGTTTTTTTGCAATATCTGGGCATTCTGTTCTTCGATTTGCAACGTGCGGAGATGAACTTTCTTCTCAAGAATATCCCGTTCGCGAATGAGTTTCCGCTCACGCATCCTGATATACAGCATAATCGTTCCGACCAGAATGATCAGGTAGGTTGTCCAGGCACCGGTGCTTCGCCACCAGGGAGGTTTTATGATAATTTTCAGGCTGGGTCCCGACACATTCCAGATACCGTCGTTGTTTGAGCCTTTAACCCTGAATATATATTCTCCGGGAGGAAGGTTTGAAAATGGCACGAACCTCCTGTTACCGGTTTCGATCCAATCGCCTGAAACCCCTTCGAGCATGTAGGCGTAACGGTTTTTTTCGGGGTTGGTGAATTCCAGCGCTGCAAATTCAATGGTAAAGGTATGGTCGTCGTAACTCAGTACCACTTCGCCGGCGTTTTCTACATCGATGTATTCTTTATCGGCTTGTGTGGTTTTGTAAAAGGATGTAAAGACGATTTCGGGGATGTAGGGATTATCCCTGAGAGAATCGGGGTAAAACGAGTTAAACCCATTCATCCCGCCGAAAAAAATCTCGCCATCGTTGCTTTTACAGCATGCCCTCAGGTTGAATTCCAAACTCTGCAGCCCCTCTTCCACCGAAAAGGTTCTGAAGCGGCCTGTGATCGTGTCGAGCCGGCAAAGGCCTCCGCCGGTAGCAAACCACAAATTTCGTCGATTATCCCTGAGTATCTCAAAAATGCGGTTGTTTGGCAGACCGTTCGCCTGGGCAAAGTAAGTGAAGGTTGAATCATGCTTAACAAACTTGTTGACATATGATCCGGTTCCAATCCAGATATCACCTTTATGGTCTTCGCATAAACTGATGACAAAATTATCGCAAAGTGAGTTTGGCGTATTGTTTTTTTTGTAATGCCTCATTTTTCCGGTACCCAAATCATAAACATCCAGCCCGCTGAGTGTGGCAATCCATAGAAGTCCGTCGCGATCCTCCATCAATGAATAGACCAGATTCCCGCTTATGCGGTGGTTGCCCGATGCCTCCTCTTTGAAAACTTCCGTGGACGATTGGTCTGTTTTAATCCGGTACAATCCGTTTTGTGTTCCTATCCAGTAATTGTCGTCCCGGCCACGGATGATGGTATAGATTCTGACACCACGGAACTCCGGCAGGCTATTGTTCCTGAAAAACTCCCTTAACCGGATGAAACTGCTTTTAATCCTGTCGTATACCCATATTCCATCACGGGTACCGATCCAGATATTATTCCGGGCATCAGCGAATATCACATGGACGAAATCGTCGGAGATGTGCTGTTTCCCCCATAGCTGGGTGGAAAAATGGTCAACCTGACCGGTAGATCGGTTTATCACATTGAGTCCCTGTCCCCAATTACCTACCCAGATCAACCCTTTGTCATCTTTGTAAATTGAAGCTATTACATTTCCCAGCAGGTTTGTCGAAAAGGGAGTGTTATCCCTGCGGTACAAGTGAAATTTGCGTGGTTTAAGATCGGTCTTGGTGAGCCCTTGCAGGGTTCCGATCCATAGGTTGTGCGATTTGTCTACCGACAAGGCCAGTATGATATTATGACCCAGGCCATGGTGTTCACTTGTGAAGTTTTCCATACTGAGTTTACCATCCGGCAACCTTGTAGCACGGTTCAGCCCCCCGCCTTCAGTACCGATCCATATAAACCCTGAAGAATCTCCGGTAATGGCGCGGATAAAATTGTTGCTTAACGACCGGGGGTCGCGGGAATCTCTGTAAAATTTTTGACTTGAATGGGTTTTCTTGTCTAAGCGGTTCAGCCCTGATGTGGTGCCTATCCAGATATAACCCGCACCATCTTCATACAAGGCGGTAATCGTATTGTCGCTGATCGAGTTGGGATCGTTGACCATGTGGTTGAAGTAGGTGAACTTTTCCGTACGTCGGTCAAAACAAGTCAGCCCTTTTGTGGAACCGATCCACACCAGTCCTTCGCGGTCTTCGAGCAGGGGAATCCTGTTATCCTTGACCGAACCATCGTATGGAAGACGATTTGTATAATGCTTGTATGTATTTACAGCCGGGTTATAAATAGTGAGAACAGGCGGTGTGTTGATAAGGATGCAACCATTCCGGGCAACACGCGCATCATAGGGATAATCGGTTACATCGTTTGGGTATCCGGTGGAATATTTAACATGTTCAAAATGTTTTTCTTTATATGTCAACTTGTTCAGGCCTCCTTTCGTTCCAATCCACAGATTTCCCTGACGATCCTCATCGATCGAGTATATCCAACTGTTAGAAAGGGAATTGGTATCGTCAGGACTGTATGAGTAGATTTCAAAATGGTACCCGTCGAATCGATTCAGACCGTTCTGCGTTCCAACCCAGATGTATCCCCTGGAATCCTGGAACACACAATTGACTACACTTTGGGAAAGTCCTTTCTCGATGGGGTAGTTGGTAAAGAAATACTGCTGCGATCTGGTTATCAGGCTTATAAAGAGCAGAAAAACTACAAGAATCGAAAGCCGCTTCATAATGGCTGTTAATATTGGGAGAAGGTTTGACACGTTTTTTTACCCAGTTGGCAAAAATTCTCTGGATTCTTTATGCGTTTCCACATAATTTCAAGGGTAAAGTTAGTAGTTTTCCACGATAAATGATTGGATGAAGTTAATAACTGGAATTTTAGATGTAATTGTATAAAAATATACTAAGTACATGACAAAATTTTAATACAATTCGCAAGATCGTTTATTGACAAGGGGTTCAGCAGTGCATGGGCCAAGAAGATCAACCCAAACTTAAACAAACTAAAGGCCTTGCGACCATGTTTCTTGATTTCGATAGGAT
>CAIYES010000393.1 GCA_903925275.1 uncultured Bacteroidales bacterium | reverse complement strand
GGTTTATTGGTTGATGGGTTTATTGGTTGATGGGTTTATCGGTTGTTGGGTTTATTGGTTGATGGGTTTATTGGTTGATGGGTTTATTGGTTGATGGGTTTATTGGTTGATGGGTTTATTGGTTGATGGGTTTATGGGTTGATGGGTTGATGGGTTGATGGGTTGATTTATTTAGAGAATTTAACATTCTTCTTTTCTGGTCAATTTTGGTTCGGAGTTTGGTTAATTGAGTTTCTTGTAAAAAGTCTAAGTCGGTGGAAGGTATCAATTGGTTCAAAACTTCGGTAAGGTTGCAATAAGCTATTTCGTAAAATCCGGATTGGTCTTTTTTACTCCATCCTGTACTTCCTTCTGCAATATTACTACTGACAGATACTGAAGCTCTTCTGAGTTGGCTGGTTAACCCAAATTTTTCATCCCTCAGAAAAGTTGAAGTTGACTTATAAATATCATTTACCAGTTCCCTTGACATTTGCCAAACCTCCAAATTTTCAAATGAATATCTCATAAACCTTTCAACCTTTCAACCTTTCAACCTTTCAACCTTTCAACCTTTCAACCTTTCAACCTTTCAACCTATAAACCTATAAACCTATAAACCTATAAACTAATCAACCAAACAAAACCATCTTTAATTTATGCAGTGCTTTCAGTCCTTTGATCTCTTCAGCAAACATCGGCACTTCAACCGAGTTAAATTTGCTATATTTGTCGTGCAACTCTTGTAAATATGGCAATTGACCTGCCTTTCTGCTTTTACAAAAATCACACCCATCCGAGGCCATCACATTGTTTACGATGATTTGCTTCGAAAATATGCCTGATGTGCCAAGTTCTGCAAGCAGCCTGCCGGTTTCCAGGATCGCCATACTTTCGGGGATGCATACCGGGATGAATTCACACCTGGTGCTATCTTGCAAAATAGTTTCAATCCTCTTCACAGTGCGCTTCAGGCTGAGCAGTAACGCATCCACCTCATCCTGGTGGTAAGAACCCGAAAAACTGGTGATCATGTACCGGTATTTCCATCTCATCCGGGCGGCTACCTTTATCCATTCATCCAATAATTTCGGTGATGAAATCAAACGCAGTGCATGTCCTGTGGGCGCTGTATCAACAACATACTTATCGTATTGCCCCTCTTCTATGAAATCAATGATTGTTTTAAAACTCATTACCTCGTCAATACCGGGTATCGATAAGGTAAGCATCTCTTCGATATCTTCGTTGTCAAGATTCGTGGAAGTTTCAAGAAGCTTTTTCAGTTCTGCATGATGTTCAATAATAAAACCTGCAATCGCTTCGTCGGCCACTACTTCAATAGCCGAAATATTGGTCGTACCGTCAACCTTTACAACGTGATAACCGATTTTTTGTTCAAGACAATCCGATACTGAATGTGCCGGATCGGTGGAAATGAGCAATGTTTTGAAATTTTCGGATAATGCCAGGGCGGTGGCAATGGCGCAACTGGTTTTTCCAACACCACCTTTTCCGCCGAAAATGATAAGCTTTAGGTCGTTGTTTTCTAAACCAGCAAGTGCCATGACATTTATTTTTTTATCCTGATCTCAAGGATTCCATTGGTAAACTTGTGACGCAAATTTTCTTTAATGACTTTTACCGGGAGCAGAAGTTCCTTCCGGTACGTTCTGCTTTTTCCAGATGCTGAAATTTCGAGGATGTCTTCCTTCAGATCTATTTTAAGATCATTTTCTTCTATCCCGGGCATTTCTGCAATTACCACGATTTCATTCTTTTCATCGAAAATATCGGTAATGGGTTCACGCTCTTCATCAACTTTTGGCCCTTCGGGTGTTTTTTTTATGTTTCCAAAAGTCTCTACTTTTGGGGTACCTCCGCCGGCGGTGTTGATGGTGAAGCCATAAACACCTTTCATACCTTTTTTGATATGATCAAAATTGATTTCACCTTCTTTGCTGATGCCACCCTTTTCTTCTAGTTTACCTGCAAGGTCCACTAATTTCTCGATGCCCTTGAACAGCCCGCCGAGTCCGAGAAGGTCAAATTCGGATTCAGTCTTTTTATCTTTGTTTTTATCTTTTTCCATTTGGTAGTTACTTATAGGGTTTCTTTGAATAGCTCACCCCCGGCTCCTCCCTTTTGGAGGGGAGTAGAGTGGGGGTGGGGTTATTAAGTTTTGTTCATTGCTTCCAACTTTTCCAGACGTGCTTCGAGCGCTTCCTGTTGCTTATTAAGCTCCTTTTCCCTGGCTTTGGTGGAAAGATAGGTATCTTCCTGCCACCAGTTGATGCCCATCTCCATGGCTTTGTCGACCGAAGCCACGAGCAACCTGATTTTAATGGTTAACAGATCGATATCTGCAATCTGAATTTTAATATCACCTGCAATAACGATCCCTTTGTCGAGAACTCTTTCGAGAATATCAGCAAGATTGGTCGCTTGCAACGAATGGGTCATTTCAGCCATTATACATATTTTTAATAATCAATTGACATGGTCTTCCATTCTTTTTTATCATCTTTTTTTGATTTTTTGCTCTTTTCTACCGGTTCAGGAGCATGCATATCTCCAGCCTTTTCGTCATAATATAACTGAATCTCCTTGAGTCTACCCTGAATGATCTCAAGCCTTTGAATGATCCTGATCTCCTCACTCTTCAGCCGGGTTCTTTCTTTTTCGAGCATATACAATTTAATGAAATCTGAATCCTCCTTGTTGGGGATACCTGATTTGACTACACTCTGCATACTTTTGATGCTCTGAAGCCCTTTGATTGAAATTGGCATGGGGTTGATTTTTTAATGTGATGATTTGATAATGTGATAATGTGATAATGTGCTGATTTGATAATGTGCTGGTATGCTGATGCCTACTGCCTACTGCCTATTGCCTACTGCCTACTGCCTACTGCCTACTGCCTACTGCCTACTGCCTACTGCCTACTGCCTACTGCCTACTGCCTACTGCCTACTGCCTACTGCCTAAAATCAGGAATACTGCTCAATAAGTTCATTCACGATGGTTTTCACCTTTTCCTGGTTGGTTTTTGAGCCAATGCGGCTCGTTTCGGAAGTGAGAATATCCTGGCAAATTTTTCTGAACATTTCTTTTGATTTCGAAGGTGTGGTTTTTAACGTTGCCAGGGTTTTTGCAATCATGATGGAGCCACGAATTGTCGGGTCAAATTCAGTTTTTCCCGATTCGCGCAAACCTCTTACAATTTTTACGATTACTTCAGTATCCTTCAGTGAAAGGTCAGATTTTGCCATTGTAATCTTCAATTCGGTTTCATAGTCGAAATGATCAAGGTCCATGGTGACCATCCGGTCGCGCAAGGCATCCTGGGTTCTGTTAACACCGGCATACTCTTCAGGATTTGAAGTAAAGATGGCCCGGAATTCAGGATGTACCTTCATGTAGTAATCTTCCTCTTTTGTTGCCGATGTGCTCAGCATTCTTTCCTGCAATATAGGTAAAAGAATGTTATTTGCTTCGGGACGAGAACGGGTAAATTCATCGTAGATCAGCGTAAACCCATTTTTTACAGCGATGGTCAAACGATTATTCACCCACTGTTTGCTCATGTCCTCTTCATATTTATGGACAGAATGGATAAACTTATCATCCAGCTTTTTGTATTTATAGCCTTGTTCACTGCCGATGAGATCGGAAGTTTTGTATTCGGCATCGCCATGAATTATAACGACCGGCCTTCCCATTTTGCTGGCCAGATGCATGGCCACCGTTGTTTTTCCGGTTCCCGAAGGTCCTCTGAAATGTACAGGAAACCCTGCCTTTATATAGGTAAGCCCACGGTTGGTTATGTCTTTAATGTAGTCGGTTTCTACAAAATTCGTCATTGGCCTTAGTTCAAGCACGGTATTCATTTCATTGTTGTTGCTCATGGGAAGTTTTGTTAATGTGCTGGTGTGATAATGTGATAATGTGCTGATGTGCTGGTGTGCTGATGTGATGTTGTGCTATTGCCTACTGCCTATTGCCTACTGCCTACTGCCTATTGCCTACTGCCTATTGCCTATTGCCTATTGCCTACTGCCTAAATGGCTGCTCCGGCAGTTGTTCCAATGTTTGTTTCCAAATACTCCTTGCCTCTTCTATATCCCTTGTTATTTGTTCCTTTGCAAGAAAAAAGGCTTCTTTTTTGGCTTTAAACTTAATTAATGCTTCTTGTCTTTTCAACAAACTCTGCTTGAGCTTAGTTTCGACATTCTTCATTTTTATGAGTGGTTATTAGTAGTTTGAGATCTTTAGTTTTAACCCATGCCTCCGCAACGCGTGCATGGAAGGCCATCGGTTGATTTCCCGGTTCCCTTGCATTGACTGCATTTTTTGTTGCTCTCACTGTGATTATATCCCTTGCCCCCACATACGATGCACGGAACCCTGGCGCCAAGCGGGTTTTTACCTGTACCCGAACAAAAAACACATTTTTTTACAGGTTCTTCAACTTCAACTTGTCCAGTATTGTTACAAACCAGGCAATGTGAAATTGGCGATAGCAGGTCGAAAGGATCCATTCCGGTGCCGCTGCAAAATGCACATTTGATTATTTTTGTCATGGCAATGTCAAATTACAAAAATTAAAATGCGGAGTCAAAGTACCAAGTCACTTTGGCTCCGCTTATAACTAACCAGTTATTTTAACGGGAAATAAATATTATCAATTTTTTGAACTTTCCCATCATCCAATAGAGCTTTGGCAGTAAATCCAAGTTTCATCCGTGTTTCTCCGAGCGGTTCTTCCATTTCAGAAATTTTCACCCCCTTGGGATGTTTGTTGATAAAATTCAGCACTTTATCTTCCAATGACAATACCACTACTGGTTTTGGTTCCAGCTTTGGTTCAACTTTTACAGGGATTTCCTTTACGGCTTCAGCAGGGATTTCCGGTTTCACCTCTTTTTTTTCAGCTTTCTTGACTGCCGGTTTTGGAGCGGTAACAATACCTGTTTTCCTTATCTGAGCCATGGCATCCTGCATCTTATCCCAATCAGCCGCGGCCTGAACCCTGTTCTGCAGGAGATCATCAAGCATTCCAGCTGTCGAATTTTTGATATTTTTAATTTCAGTACGGATACTTTTTATGGCTGCATGGATTCCCTTCATTATTCCATTATAGTCCTTAAGCCTTTCTGTTTCACCATTGGCAAGGTCTTTCCTCAACTTCTGAGCCATTTTTTGATTTTCTTTGCTTATTTCCGATAATCTTTTCTGGAACCCATTCAGCAATGTTCTGGTATATTCAACTCTTTCAGTCAGATTTTTACTCAGTTCTGCCCGAAGCTCAGCCGACATATTCAAATGCTCTTTTTCAAACCGGTCGAGCATATCGTTTGTATTTTTAAAAATCGTTAACACTTCATCGTTGATATTTTTTATATCATCGTTGATGTTTTTCATGAGTGCATCAAAATCCTCCATTCTGATTTTTTCATCCTGCATCCGCTCTGCCCGGCCATCTGAAAAGAATTTATTCAAATCGGCAGCCATTTGCGCCCTGTCGGAATTGAATTCATTGATCATGTTGAAGGTAGAAGTTTGAATTGCCACCACTTCTTTTTGAATGGAAGCGATTGTGTTGTGGATGCCGGTCATTAAATCCTTATAAGTACTTAACCGTTCCTTTTCACCCTTTGCAAGACCTTTCCTTAAGGCTGCAGCATTTGCTTTGATAACGTTAGCCATCTCTTGCTGGTCCTTGTGGAAACCATCAAGGGTTTTTTGCACATCGTTTACAAGCTCTTCATTTTCCTTGATCCGTTGTTTGAAAGAAGCAAGTAACTCTTCAGTCAAATTTTTCATTTCTGATGCTAGTCCCATTTTTTTGTCTCCTATTTGTTAAATGATTGTTTCATTGCCTGTGTTATTTTATTCCTTTGGACGCTTGTCCTGCCGGGTTAATTTCATTTATTATTTGATCTTTAACCTTTTTGATATCCTGAATAAGAATGTGATCGCCTTTTTCAAGTAAGGATTCAAGGCATTCCATCATTTTGTTATGCAGTTGCTGAAAATCTGTAAATGTCGCCATTACTGATTCCTTTCTCAGGTCCTGCAGTTTTGAAATCTGAGAAAGTTGAGCTTTGATCAAGGTGATTTTTTCGCTTACGTTTTGCGAGGCAATATCTTTAATGCCCAACAAACTGTTTTTCAGTGATTGGGCGGTCTCTTTCTGAGCTTCAATAAATGAGAGGAATTGGGTTTCGGCTATTCTTTCTTTTTCGTCGAGTGCGCTGAGAATGCCGGACATCAACGTATTGTAATCTTTTTTACGCAGGGAACCATTTTTTGCCATGGTTTCACAAAGCCTGGAATTTAAAAGATCCCTTTCCTTTTTAAGATCGTTTAACGAATTATGAACATTGTCAAAAAGGGAGTGGGATGATTCGGTAATGTTTTCTGATGACTGGAAGGCAGTTTGAATTTTTTGAATACGGGATTCGTATGAGGTTATAATGTTATCAAAAAAACCATCTATGTTTAATTCAGGTTGAGTACTCATAGGGGTTGATGGGTTTGCAGGTTGATGGGTTGATGGGTTGATGGGTTGATGGGTTGAATTAGTTAAGTTTTTTGAGTAAAAAGCGAAATTCTTGGTAACTCATGCTTTCGGTCTTAGAACCAGGAAGGATGTTTTAGCAAGAATAACTGCTTTTCTGCCAGGTGCCTTATGCGGCTTTGGCAGTTAATCCGATTGCTTCTGCATACTTCAGGTATGTTTCAACAGAGGCTACGACTACCCTTGCTTCAATAGCAAGCAGTTCGATACCAACCAAAGAAACTCTTACCCATGCATCAACTACAACACCTTTGTCAAGGATACGGTCAATTACCTCTACGAGGCTGGATGACCCGATTGTCTTTTCTACCATTTTTTTAATCTCCTATATTAGTTATTGTTTATACCGTGCTTGACATTTGAGGGACGGTTTACCTCTTGTACCGAAAGGCTAAGCAAAGGGGGTGCCGGAAATATCAGGAAAATGCTAATCGGGTGATTCCGATCAGCTAATCATATGAATATGAAAATAATAAAATTTAATAAATTTTTTTAGAATGATATTTTCAGTAAGAACCAACACAGGATTACTGAAAATTTTAGAAAAAAAACCGCGTATGGTACGCGAAAATGCGTGTTGGGAAAGTGAAATTTTGGTTTAATTGGAACGCATTTGACCCGCTCACCTGTTTACTCGTTCACCCGCTCACCCGTTTACCCGTTCACCCGTCTACTCGTTTACACGGTTACCCGCTCACTCAGTCAATCTTCATTCTTGCTGGTGAGATTATACTTTTTCATTTTCCTGCTAAGCGCATCACGGTGAATTCCGAGCGCATCAGCTGTTGCCTGGTGATTGTATTTGGACCTTTTAAGCGCTTTTTGAATCAAACTGAGTTCATTCATTTTCAGATTTACAGATTCAGTATGTTCCTCAGATGTGGAATTTTTTTGAGGTTTTACCGGAAAGTCATTTATTCCGAGCAGGTTGCCTTTGCACAGGATGATGGCCCTTTCGGTCATATTCCTCAATTCTCTTACATTTCCAGGGAAATCATATTTCAGGAGTAAATCAAAAACCTCCTCTGAGACCCGGATGTTTGGTTTTGAAAACCGGGTTGCATAAACATCAACAAAATGGATCAGCAGGGGTTTGATATCTTCGGGTCTTTCACGCAAGGCTGGAATATGTATGTGCAGGGTATTAAGCCGGTGAAGCAGGTCAAGCCTGAATTTTCTTTCTTCAACCCGACTTTCAATATCGTGATTTGTTGCTGAAATGATCCGGAAGTCGGTATGAATCTGGTTAGTATCACCAACCCTCGTGATCACTTTTTCTTCGGTTGCACGCAAAATTTTTGCCTGTAAATTAAACGGCATGTCGGCAATTTCATCAAGAAATAAGGTTCCCTGGTTACACACTTCAAAGAAACCCATTTTGTCGTTGATGGCGCCTGTAAAAGATCCTTTTTTATGGCCAAAAAATTCACTCTCCAGAAGCGTTTCAGAGATGGCGCTGCTGTTAACGGCACAAAAAACATGGTCTTTCCTCATGCTTGAGTAGTGAATGATCCGGGCAATATTTTCTTTTCCGGTTCCACTTTCGCCGGTAATCAGTACATTGGCTTCAGGATATTTTGCTGCGGTAATAGCTTGTTCGAATACCTCAAGAATCTGAGGACTTACACCGATAAATTGCCGGTCAATTTTTTCTTCAAGGTTCTTTGAGATCAGGGAATTCCTTTCTTCCATCTGTTTCAGCCTTCGTTGCAGTTGAAGGTATTTCTGGGTACGTTCAATGGCAATCTGAATGTCAATATATCTGAAGGGTTTGCGTAAATAATCGAATGCCCCCAGTCGCATGGCCTTAATGACCGTATCCATGTCGCCATGAGCCGATATGATGATGACTTCCATGTTGGAATATTGGGTCTTCACCTCTTTTAAAATATCCAGGCCATTCACGCCGGGCAGCCGCACGTCGAGGATCAGGAGGTCAATTTCATGGTTGATTAATATTTTTTTCCCTTCAGCTGCTGTGTTGGCTTCAAATGATTCATAGTCTGAATCCAGAAAAAAACCACTCAATTCTTCAGTAAACTGCTTCTCGTCATCAAGGATCAGGATTTTTATTTTATCTCGCGGTGCCATTTTTACTTTTTCTTTTGACTTTCCAAAATTAATTTAATTTTTGTTCCTTGAAAACCGTCGCTCGTTATTTCTATGGTTCCCCCCATCTCCTTAATTATCTGATAACAAATTGTTAAGCCGAGTCCGGTTCCTTTACCTTCATCCTTGGTAGTATAGAATGGCAGTATAATATGCTGGATATCGTCATTATTGATTCCGATGCCATTATCTGATATTTCAACGATGAGAAATTGAGACTCCAGATAGGATTTGATTCCAACGATCATTTCAAAATTTTCTTCCTGCCTGCCTTTCTTTTCGATAACGGCATCTTTGGCATTGACCAACAGATTAAGGATTACCTGCTCAAACTTATACGTGTTACCCAATATCTGAGGAATTTGTGGCTCAAGCTGAAATTCCAGGCTGATTCCAAGGTGTTTGAACTGTTCCAATATCATCGAAGCAGCATTTTCGATGCTTGTGTTTATGTCAAAAGCTGTTAAAAGATAATCTTCATGGCTTCTCGAAAATGCCCTGATATGGTCAATGATGTTCCTCATCCGGGTAATATTTTCGAAAATTTTGTCTGACTTTTTTTTCAGGAATTCGAGATTGATAGATTCAGTTTTGGCGGATTCAAATAAGATTTTATCCATTACCATTGAAATGATATTCAATGGTTGGTTAATCTCATGTGCAATGCCTGATGCCATTTCCCCAAGGTTAGCCATACGGTCGGCATGGATTTGCTTCGTCTCCATTTTTTTGCGTTGGGAAATATCACGGATAATGATCATGAATGACAATGGTGCTCCTTGCGGGCTTTGTATTAAAGTGGAGCTGATTTCACTAAAAAAAATTGATTGGTTTTTCTTTTTGATTTTTATCCCGATATTTTGTACCAGTCCTTCATTTGTGGTCTTTTCAAAAATGTCCTGGATCGTGTTTGTTTCGTCATTTGGAACGAATTGATAAACATCTTTGCCCACCAGGTCATCTTTGTTATCTGCGCCAAATAATTCCAACCCGATTTCTGAAACCTCGGTAATGATCCCTTTCAGGTCGATTAATAAAATTCCATCGGGTGAAGCATTTAACATTGTTTTGTATTTTTCTTCGCTTATCCTCAGCGCCTGCTCAGCCTGTTTGCGTTTGGTGATGTTGCTTATGGTGTTCTGAATACCATAAACTTTATCATCCATTTTGATCCAATTTGCAGTATGAGACAACCATCTCACCATTCCTTCCTTATCAACAATGCGATATTCAAAATCACGCAATTCCTGCTTCTGATCAATTACTTTTTCCCAGGCTTGTTGAGACCTGGCTACATCGTCGTGATGGATAATGTCAGGCATTGTATTCCCGATAAATTTGTCGCCCGAAAACCCGATAACACTTTCACACTGAGGGCTACAGAATGTTGTGATACCTTGTTCATCTGTCAGAATCGTTAAATCCGAACTATTGTAGACGACAGACCTGAACAATGCTTCGCTTTCCCTTAATGCTTCTTCGGAGTGCTTGCGTTTGGTGATGTCGTTGAGAAAATTCAAGGTGGCTGGTTTACCTTGCCATTCAAACAAGACCGCATTGATTTCCAACCACTTGACAATGCCTTTACGGGTAATTATCCTGAAGGTGTAAGTCGGGTGTACTTCCTCGTTTTTGATCCGTCGCTGGTGATTTTCAAACACAACGTTCCGATCATCCGGGTGAATAAATTCGACAAATGGGATATCGAAGAGTTCCTGCGCTGAATAATCCTCCAACAGGTTAAGCGTCATATGATTGAAAAACTTGAGCCTACCTTCTTGTGCAACGACAACTGATTCGTGCATGGTGTCTATCATCAGGCGGTACTTCTCTTCACTCAAACGCAGCGACTCCTCCATCTGCTTGCGCCCGGTAATATCTTTTGTAAAACCAAGAAATCGTGTTTCACTGAGTTTGACAGCTTCTACAGCCCACCATCGGTTGGTTCCGGATTTATGTTTAAACAACATATCAACTTTTGATGTGCCGGTTGTAACCACCTTCCTGAAATGTGCAAGGCCATCTTCGTACGATTCTACCGGGAGGAGATCCGAAATCGACATTTTAAGAAGTTCATCTTCAGAATATCCTGTTATTCTGCATGCCGCTTCGTTCACTTCGATGTATTTCCCGTTTTCATCAGCAACGAAAACACCGTCAGGCGCATTATCGATGTAACTCCTGTATTTTTCTTCACTCTGTTTCAGGGCAGCATTGACGATGGTTAATTCATGGGCGGATTTTTTTAAAAGCGCCGTATCCCTAATAATTGTTTGTTTCTGATTGAAAAGATCAAGAAATACGTTGATTTTACTTACCAGGATATTGCTATCAATCGGTTTGAACATGTAATCGACCGCACCGAAACCGTACCCTTCGGTAATTTGACTTTCATTGACATTGCTGGCTGTAAGAAAAATTATTGGTACTTTCCCCTCCGATCTTTCTTGATTCATTATCAATGCCAGCTCATAACCGTTCATTCCGGGCATGCGCACGTCGATGATTGCAAGCGCAAGTTCAACTCCATGGGTTATCTCCAGTGCCTCCGGGCCCGATTGCGCCTGAATCAGGTTTACTTTGATTTTTTTTATGATGTTTTCAAGTAAAGCCAGATTTTCCTTGTGGTCGTCAACAATAAGCAGATTTGGTAGATTTTCCATAGGTATGTTCAGGATTTAAGTTTTTTCCATGCCTCCGGGAAACAGGCCGGGGGGTCCCACTTTCGTTTTCCGATTATTGAATCTGCAATTCTTAATTCTTTTTGATGTATTCATAAGCGCCGAGATCGGGTTCTGATCCGCGGTCAATGCCCCGGATGTCAAATGGAATTCCCAACGGTGCACCCTGATTGATTGCGGGAGAGATGCTGTCTATCTGATAGTTCAGTTTTGACACATCCACAAAACGGGGATCTTTATTTTTGATACAACTGATAAACCTTACAGGATTGGTGGCTGCTAACTGCGTTTTCAGGATCCCATGATCGAAAGTATATTCAAACAGTGCCGTAGCGATGGAATCAAGCCCAATCTCTTCATCGTTTGAACCATAAAGAATCACATTTCCAAAATAGGCTTTTGATAGCGGATTTGACTTTTGCTGTGCTGTTGAATCATAGGCAAAATTGCTAAGATAGATGGCAGGGGCATGGCGAACAGATCCAGACCAAAAATTGCCGACAGTCAATTGCCTGAAATCATACGAACCTCCATATAATATATCCAATGAAGACCCTCCGCAGTCGCCGATCACACAATTCACCGAGGTTATGGAGGTGCCATACGCAAAAATGCCATCGGAGGTCATGTTTTGAATAATGGAGTTATTAATGACAAGCATGGGGGAGGCCTGGGTTCCCAATGAATCGATGGATAATCCGAAAGTTCCATTTTTAATATAGGTATAGTTCAGATCATGATCCTTGCTGCCTTTGTCTAAATATATTCCTCCCCATTGACCAGGAAGATCTTTGTAAAATGGATCCATCCGGTCACCCTGAAACCTGACGGGATGGTCAATGGTTCCGGGGATTTTCAAGGTGGATTGAAAGGAAACAGCCATATATGCATCCTTGTGAAAATAAATTTTGGTTCCAGGCATGACAATCAATACCGAATTGGTATCAACCCGCAGTGATTCATAGATCACATGTGCCTTCAGGCTGTCCCAGACGATATTTCCTTTCAGTGTCGCTTTGCGGTAAAAAATGGCATCTCTTCCCCAGGCTACCAATTTCACGGACTGTAGGTGTCCATTCAACAGAAATTCAATAGAATCGGTAACCACATATGGAGTACTCTGATTATTCGGATCAATGGTGACCCCAACAAAGATATAGAGGCTGTCGCCACCGGCAACCTCAACATCGGATGCACTGATGGTAGGTGTTCCATTTACATTGATGCGATAATTCGATCCTGTTCCTCCTGCCAAACGGATATTGGCAATATTGACCATGTTTTTATTCTGGTTGTGAACAATGAGCCGTTGAGTAATCGACCCTATAGATGGGAAAACGGTATCGAAAAAAACAGTATCCGTTGAAAAGGTAAGTTGCAACCCCGGATTTGTGTCTGTTTTATCCTTTTTTTGGCAGGAAAGGTTAACCAGCATCAAAAAACTAACAATAAACAGGTAAGAAAGAATTCTGGAAAATTGCATTACGACAATAGTTTTGAGCGGTAAAATTACGCAATAAATTAAGTTTTAAATAGGCTAACGATGAAAACCGGGAATATTGTAACTTTGCAAATCAATTTTTTCACCTTAATTTGGAAATTGAGATTACTTTAAAAAGCACTAAACATATTTTTGCGCAAAATCGTAAAGACGCCAAAGAGCACAAAGTCTATCATTTGTTTTAACGTCTTCGCGTCAAAGCAGTGAAAGTAACTTTTCGGATTGGACAAAAATTGTCATGAAAATCAACCACAATGAGTTACATCAATTTTGATAAAAGTCAACTGGTTAATTTGGAATACTCGCTAAACCGTGAACTTTTGCGATCAAACAGGGCCGGTTCTTATGCTAATTCCACCATTATCAATTGCAATACCCGCAAATATCATGGCATGCTTGTCACGCAACAACCCGGGATTGATAATGAAAATCACGTCCTTCTTTCATCGTTGGATGAAACAGTGATTCAAATGGAATCGGAATTTAACCTTGGTATTCATAAATATCCGGGAGGCAAATATAACCCAAAGGGGCACAAATACATCAGGGATTTTGTAACGGAGCCATATCCCAAAATGACATACCGTGTTGGCGGAGTGATTCTTACAAAAGAAATGGTATTTACCACCCGCGAAGACCGCATGATCATAAAATATACCCTGGTTGAAGCACATTCCCCTACAAAACTAAGGTTAACGCCTTTTCTTGCTTTCAGGAATATCCATGCTTTAAGCAAAGTAAACATTTTTGCGGATAAAAAGTATGAAGCGGTGTCGCAGGGAATAAAAGTTCGTATGTACCAGGGATATACGGATCTTTTTATGCAGATTTCCAAGCCCAATGAATATACCCATGTCCCCGATTGGTATTATAGCATTGAATACCAGGAAGAAATGGAACGAGGATTCGAATACCAGGAAGATCTATATGTCCCCGGTTTTTTTGAATTTGAAATCAAAAAAGGAGAGAGCGTGTTTTTTGCTGCAGGAACAAGGGAGCTGAACACTTCTTCGATGAAACGTACCTTTAATGCGGAACTTGAAAAACGGATTCCTCGGAATAATTTTGCCAATTGTCTCACCAATGCCGCTCAGCAGTTTATTGTCAGAAAAGGAAAAGGTACTGAGATTGTTGCTGGTTTCCCATGGTTTGGCCGCTCAGGCAGAAGTACCTTTATTTCACTTCCCGGATTGACATTGGTGAACGGCGATTTTTCGACCTGTAAGGCAATCATTGACACAATGCTGACCGAGTTGAAGGGGCCTCTTTTCCCGAACTTTGGAAGCGGATCTGCTGCCTCGTATAACTCATCGGATGGTTCCCTTTGGTTTTTTTGGGCATTGCAGCAATACGCCCTATTCTCTGGTGAGAAAAATGAGATTTGGCCGTTGTATGGCAAAAAAATGAAACTCATCCTTGATGGGTATCGCAATGGCACTGAATTCAATATACATATGGATTCCGACGGGTTGATATATGCCGGCGTGCCAGGGATCGCACTCACATGGATGGACGCCATTGCCCATGGAAAACCGGTAACCCCCAGGATTGGAAAAACAGTTGAAGTAAATGCCTTATGGTATAATGCGATCCGTTTCAGCATGGAGATGGCAGAACTTGCCGGCGATAAAGAATTTTGTGAAGAATGGGAAGCTCTTTCATGCCAGATTCCGGGATCTTTTTTCGAATTATTCTGGAGTCCCGAAAAACGGTATTTAGCCGATTATGTCGATGGGGAATACAAGGATTGGACTGTCAGACCAAATATGGTCATTGCAACTTCCCTGCCATACAGCCCTGTACGTGAAGAGATCAGAAAAGAGGTATTAAGCAGAGTCAGACAGGAATTGCTTACGCCACGGGGACTTCGCACGCTTACACCTAAAAGTCCGGTATACAAGGGTTCTTATTTTGGCGACCCCGACACACGCGATTTAGCTTACCATCAGGGAACTGTCACACCCTGGTTGCTGGGCCATTTCGTGGAGGGTTATCTGCGGATTCATGGAAAAAGCGGAATATCGTTGATAAAATCGTTATATGAAGGCTTTGAACCTGTAATGACTGAACATGGAATTGGTACAATTTCTGAACTGTATGACGGCGATCCGCCACATACCGGAAGAGGTGCCATCTCCCAGGCCTGGTCGGTTGCGGAATTACTTCGTATGGACTATCTCATAAAAAAGTATAAATAATATCCTTTGAAGGATAAATCGTAAATCGTAAATCGAAAATTGAAATGCGTGTCTTGATGTTTGGTTGGGAATTCCCTCCGCATATTACCGGCGGACTGGGTACTGCCTGTTTTGGGTTGACTAAAGGCCTTGTAAAACATGGTGTTGAGGTAATATTTGTTGTTCCCAAAGCGTTTGGGGATGAAACCAAGGAGGGGTTTCGCTTAGTCAATGCCAGTGATGTTGTTCTTGATTTCAGTAAAAGCGAGATCAAAGAATATTGGGACAAGATTCAATTTATGGAAATTGGCTCAAACCTCGTTCCATATCTCGACCCTGAAGAGTTTGAGAAAATTGTCACTTTAAATCAATTGACTGAAAATAAAGAAGAACATTCAGTCTTTTCAAAGCAATACAAATTCTCGGGAAAATACGGACCTGACCTGATGGAGGAAGTTTCCCGTTACGCCCTGGTGGCCTCGTCCATAGCGGCAAATAATAAGTTTGATGTTATCCATGCCCACGACTGGCTGACCTATCCTGCCGGAATTACTGCGAAAAAAATATCCGGGAAACCTTTGGTAGTGCATGTTCATGCGACTGAATTTGACCGTTCCGGTGAAAATGTCAACCAGCCTGTTTACGATATTGAGCGGCAGGGGATGACCGAAGCCGATCTGGTTATTACCGTTAGCAATCTGACACGGCAAATCGTCATCGAGAAATATGGCATTCCAGCCGAAAAGGTCATTACCGTGCACAATGCCGTTGAACCTGTCGACCGTCCCGATCTGGAAGGGGTGACAAAACATGTGAAAGAAAAAGTTGTCACCTTCTTAGGACGTGTAACATACCAAAAAGGCCCTGATTACTTTGTTGAGGCAGCACATAAAATTTTAAAGCGAGATTCAAATGTACGGTTTGTCATGGCCGGTTCCGGTGATCTTCTGAATCGGATGATCCGCAGGGTTGCACAGTTGAAAATTGCAACTAAATTTCATTTTACAGGATTCCTCGCAGGCCCCGAAGTCGATACCATGTTTGCCATGAGCGATGTTTATGTGATGCCTTCTGTATCGGAACCCTTTGGGATTTCACCGCTGGAAGCAATGAGATCGAATGTTCCTGTTGTAATTTCCAAGCAGTCTGGCGTAGCCGAAGTACTGCAACACGCCTTGAAGGTCGATTTTTGGGACATCGATGCGCTGGCTGATGCTATTTACGGGATCCTTCACTATGAAGGCCTGAGTAAAATGTTCATCCGCTACGGAAAAACCGAAGTCGACAACCTGATCTGGGAAAATGCTGCAATTAATGTAATCGAAGTGTATAAACAAGCTGCTTATAAATGATCATATGAGATCCATCTGCCTATATTTTCAAGTCCATCAGCCGTTTCGCCTGCGGACTTACCGGTTTTTCAACATCGGACAAGATCATCACTACTATGATGATTATCAGAATCGCCATATTATTCGCAGGGTTTCCGAAAAATCCTATATTCCTGCCAATAACCTCATGCTCGATTTGATCAAAGAGTTTGGTACGGCTTTCAAAGTCAGCTATTCAATTTCAGGAACTACCCTGGATCAATTGCAAACACACGTTCCGGAAGTGATCGACAGTTTCAGGAAACTGGCCGACACCGGACAGGTAGAGTTTCTTGCCGAAACCTATGCCCATTCGCTTGCCTCGCTCATAAATAAGGATGAGTTTGTGAGACAGGTAGAAATGCATGCCGCCAAGGTGGAAGAATTGTTTGGCAAAAAACCAACAACCTTTCGGAACACCGAATTGATATACTCCGACAAAATCGGTGAGATGGTGGCCGATATGGGCTTTCATACCATGCTGACCGAGGGGGCAAAACATATACTGGGATGGAAGAGCCCGAATTATATGTATTGCAACAGAATCAACCCGAAACTTAAAGTGCTGTTGCGAAATTTCAGGCTGAGTGATGATCTCACATTCAGGTTCTCTAATCAGGACTGGTCGGAATGGCCTCTTACAACCGAGAAATTTGTACAGTGGCTTAATAAAATTGAAAAGAAAGAGGAAGTAGTCAACCTCTTCCTCGACTATGAAACCATTGGAGAACATCAATGGAAAGAAACCGGAATTTTTGATTTCTTCCGCCACCTGCCATCAATGGTCTTTTCCAAGTCGAATTTCAACTTCAGCACTCCTGAAAATCTATATCATGATCTTCAACCTGTTGCGGCCATTTCAGTTCCTCATCCAATCTCATGGGCTGATGAAGAACGCGATCTTACTGCATGGCTGGGCAATGAGCTTCAGGATGAGGCTTTTGCCAAACTGTATTCATATGAGTCAAAAATCAGGAACTGTACAAACCCCGGAATATTAAAAGACTGGCAATACCTTCAAACCAGCAACCATTTCTATTATATGTGTACGAAATGGTTTTCAGCCGGAGAAGTGCATAAGTATTTCAATCCTTACGGCTCTCCCTACGAAGCCTTTATCAATTACATGAATGTACTTTCCGATTTTATGATCAGGGTTGATGAAAGTGCCATTGCCGGCATAGATGAAAAAACTGAGGTTCCGGCCCAAGGGTTTATGGACGAAAAAGCCGGAAAAGCTGTTAAAAAAGCTGTAAAAGCAAAAATCAAACCTGAGAAGACCAGTAAAAAAGCACCCAAAACTGAAGTCAATTCGGGAAAAGCCATAAAAAAGAGCTCAGGACAAAAGACCCAACCCGAGAAAATAACTGGCAGTGGCACGGCTCAGGTAAAGTCAAAGACCGAAAAAAAAGTTAAAAAGAAAACAAAGTAATAATAATGATGAAGGATAAACTGCTGGTAACCCCCGATTATCTGTTTGAAACAAGTTGGGAAGTTTGTAATAAAGTTGGAGGAATACACACAGCCATATCAACCAAAGCCCAAATTCTGGCAGAAGAATTTAAAGATAACTATATTCTTATCGGCCCTGATGTCTGGAAAGAAACACACCAGAATCCTGAATTTATTGAAGACAAATTTTTATATAAATCCTGGCGTGAAGCTGCCGAAGATAAAGGATTGCATATAAAAATCGGGCGATGGAATATCCCGGGAAAACCTGTGGTAATCCTTATTGATTTTACGCTTTATTTTTCTGAAAAAGATAAAATTTTCACCCATTTCTGGGAACGTTTCAAACTGGATTCCCTTTCTGGAGATTGGGGTTATATTGAGCCTGCCTTTTTTGGCTATGCTGCAGGACTGATCATCGAAAGTTTTTATGATTACAACCTGTCGCATCATGATAAAATCGTTGCCCAGTTTCATGAATGGATGACCGGAACCGGGATTTTGTACCTGAAGGAACATATTCCACAGATCGGAACAGTTTTTACCACCCATGCAACAGTTGTCGGTCGATGCATTGCAGCCAATGGGTTGCCATTGTACAAAAACCTTGAAAATTACAGCGCCGAAGCAATTGCCAAGCAATTTGGGGTAATGGCGAAGTTTTCATTGGAAAAGTTGTGTGCACAGGAAGCTGATTGTTTTACAACCCTGAGTCAGATCACAAACAATGAATGCAGCCATTTTCTTGAGAAAGAAGCTGATTTGTTAACCCCCAACGGTTTTGATGATTCCTGGGTGCCTGCCAAAGAAGTTTTTGCTGAAAAACGTACAGCATCACGGGTTAAATTATTGGAAGTTGCCAGCGCCCTGACAGGTCAGGTTTACGCGAAGGACAGTATTCTGATCCTGCACAACAGCAGGTATGAAATCAGAAACAAAGGCATTGATATTTTTATTGATGCCCTGGGAATGCTGAACAAGCAACCAAAAATACCGCAAACACTGATTGCATTCATTGCTGTACCATCCGGGCAGAATGGACCGCGTAAAGACCTGCTCGACCGGCTGGTTACGAACGAAGTTGGCCAGCCAAGACAGGAAGAATACAGCACGCATGGCCTCGCTGAACCCGAAAATGATCTGATCCTGAGGATGATCAAGTCAAATGGGCTGTTAAACCGCCCTGAAGATAAGGTCAAAGTTGTTTACATCCCCACTTATCTGAATGGCTCTGATGGCATTTTCAATCTTAACTATTATGACCTGCTGATCGGTTTTGATGGTACCGTTTTTCCATCTTATTATGAACCATGGGGTTACTCTGCCCTTGAAAGCCTTTCATACCATATACCAACCATTATCACTACACTCACCGGGTTTGGTCAATGGATAAAAGCCCTGTTTCCTACGGTTAAGGATTGTACAACAGTAATCGAACGGAATGATGATAACGACCTCGATGTTGTTGAAAACATTGTCAAACATATTTTAAATTGTGCTTCAAAATCCGAAAAGGAAATTATCAAATTCAGAATCAAAGCATATGAAATTTCAAGGTCTGCTTTATGGAAAAATTTGATTGATAATTATAAGGAAGCATATTCCGATGCACTTACAGAAACTGTGTTCAGGGCTGAACTATATGCCGGCAAACAACCTAAGTTGCTTGTTTCGTCCCCGAAAAATCTCATGGATCTGAAACCTGATTGGAGAAAAGTACTTATACAACAACGCATCCCCGAAAATCTGGCAAGCCTTGAACGGTTAGCTAAAAATTTATGGTGGTCGTGGAACTATGAGGGTTCAGAATTATTTGAAACGATCAATATTGCACGCTGGTATGAATTGAAATATAACCCGATTGCACTTGTTGAATCATTGTCGTACAAAGAACTTCAGGATTTGAGTGCAAATGAGGAATTTGTAAACAAACTCACCAAAGTAACCGCCAGTTTCGATTCTTACATGGCGAAGTCGGTTGAGAAATCAACCGATCTGGTCGCCTACTTCAGTATGGAATATGGCTTGCATGATACGGTCAAGATTTTTTCAGGAGGATTGGGGATGCTTGCCGGTGACTACCTGAAAGAGGCGAGCGATTCAAACTTCAATATTGTAGGCATCGGACTGCTCTACAGGTATGGTTATTTTACCCAGAGTCTCTCCATTTTTGGCGATCAGATAGCGACCTATACACCACAAAAGTTCACTCATCTGCCGTTGATTCCTGTTCGCGATGACCAGGGTAACTGGGTTAAAACATCTTTTGCATTGCCAGGCCGTACCATGTATGCCAAAATATGGAGATGTGATGTGGGACGTGTACCGCTGTTCCTTATGGATACTGACATTGAGGAGAACGAAGAAGCCGACCGCAGCATCACACACCAGCTTTATGGCGGAGATCTTGAAAATCGTCTGCGCCAGGAAATACTGCTGGGAATTGGCGGAATACGCATGCTTGATGCCATGGGAATAAAACCCGATATCTACCACAGCAATGAAGGACATTCAGCATTTATAGGCCTTGAACGGTTGCGTAAGCTCATCCAGAATGAAAAACTTACATTTCCGCAGGCCATGGAAATGGTTCGTTGCTCTACATTATTTACAACACATACACCTGTTCCGGCCGGACATGATACTTTCCCCGAAGATCTGCTGCGCAGGTACCTGTCACATTACCCCGATCATCTGAATCAGAAGTGGGAACAATTCATGAACCTCGGACGGATGGTTGAAAACGATGTGAATGAAAAATTTTCCATGAGTGTGCTTGCAGCAAAACTGTCGCAGGAGATCAACGGTGTAAGTAAAATCCATGGCAGGGTAACGCGGGAGATGTTTGTTAAACTTTATCATGGGTATTACCCCGAGGAATTGCATATCGGATATGTTACCAATGGTGTTCATTTACCTACCTGGACAGCCAAATCGTGGCAGCAACTTTACAGGAAGGAATTTGGCGATGGCTTTTTTGAAGATCAATCAAATCCTACGTTTTGGAAAAAGATCCATAATGTGGATGATGAAATCATCTGGAAGACAAAATTGAAGCAAAAAGATCAGATGACGGAGTTTTTGCTGCAACATCTGTATGATGACATGACCCGTCGGCACGAAAATCCCAAGCTGATCTTCAAGATCCGTGAATTAGCAAACCCGAAAGCCCTGACCATCGGATTTGCCAGGAGATTTGCTACCTACAAGCGGGCTCATTTGCTTTTCAGCAACCTCGATCGGTTATCCCGCATTGTGAATAACAAGGAAAAACCGGTTCAGTTCATGTTTGCCGGAAAAGCCCACCCCAACGATAAGGCCGGGCAAGATCTCATCAAGCGTATTTTCGAAATATCCCATATCCCTGAGTTTGTCGGTAAAATTTTCTTCTTCGAGAATTACGACATGGAATTGGCAAAATATCTGATCAAAGGCGTTGATATCTGGCTTAACACCCCTACACGGCCACTTGAAGCTTCAGGCACAAGCGGTGAAAAAGCAGTGATGAATGGCGTAGTAAACTTCAGTGTGCTCGATGGATGGTGGGCAGAAGGCTACAGGCCAAATGCCGGGTGGATGCTGAAAGAGGAATCGACCTACGACAACCATAAGTTCCAGGATGAATTAGATGCTGAAACCATCTATTCCATTCTTGAAGAGGAAATTATCCCCGTTTATTACGATGTGAATGTTAAGAATGTTCCGGTGAAATGGGTCTCGTATATTAAAAATACTATTTCTGAGATTGCCCCTCATTTTACCATGAAAAGGCAATTGGATGATTATATCCGGCAATATTACAATCCATTGTTTAAACGTTCGCGGATCATGGCGGCCAAGAATTATGAGATGACCCGGCACATCGCCAGCTGGAAACGCAAAGTCACACAAGGTTGGGAGAGTATCGAAGTCATTTCGGTAAAAACACCCGATTCAAATGTGAAACCATTGTCGCTTGGCGAATCATTTAAAGCCGAAATAGTGCTCGATCTGAATGAATTATCAGGCACAGATATCGGAATTGAAGTACTCTTCGGCAAAAAAATCAATGATGAAGTAAAGAAACCAAGTTTTACCGAGGAGATGACCCTGATAAGATCTGAAAAAAATATTGTCTCATTTGCCTGCGATATTCCAATTAATCAGGCAGGGGTCTATGATTTCGCTTTCAGGTTGTGCCCTAAAAATCCACTGTTGCCTCATCGACAGGATTTTAACCTTGTTAAGTGGATTTAGTATAAATTATTACATCTTCAAAAGAGCGGATACTTGTGATAACTGATACTGGCCTTCATCTCATACCACATAGCAAAAAGCGGAAAGGTACGTATGGAGATATTTTACTATATTTCTATCTTTGCACAAATTTAAATAGGAACTATGAAATTGATTGAGGGAAAAACAGCGCTTATCACCGGCGCAAATCGCGGCATCGGAAAATCTATTGCCTTGAAATTTGCCGAACATGGCGCCAATATTGCTTTTTCGGACATTCAGTATAATGAGGAATCCAAACTTCTGGAGCAGGAACTCTCATCCTACGGCATCATTGCAAAAGGATATGCCTCCGACGCCAGCTCTTTTTCCGACAGTGAACAACTGATAACCCAAATAATGGAGGATTTTCAAACAATTGACATCCTCGTGAATAATGCAGGAATCACCCGTGATAACCTTTTGCTGCGTATGACCGAACAAGATTGGGACCGTGTTATAAACGTGAACCTGAAATCTGTGTTCAACCTCACAAAGGCCATCCAGCGGGTAATGATCAAGCAGCGTTTTGGCTCCATCATCAACATGAGTTCAATCGTTGGCGTGGAAGGAAACAGCGGACAATCAAATTATGCTGCTTCCAAAGCAGGAATCATAGGATTTACGAAATCAATAGCCCAGGAACTTGGTTCACGGAACATTCGCTGCAATGCAGTCGCTCCTGGCTATATTGACACCGAGATGACGGCTAAATTACCCCAGGAATATCGTGATAAATGGGTGCAGGATATCCCAATGAAACGTGCCGGAACTCCCGATGATGTCGCTAATCTTGCATTATTCCTGGCTTCTGATCTAAGTTCCTATATTACTGGCCAGGCCATTCCGGTTTGTGGCGGATTGCATACCTGATGGTTACTGAATACCCTTACGGCTTAATTCCGCTGTGCCTCCTGCTGGGTGCAGGATATTCGTTTTTACTTTATTACCTTGAAATAAAACGGGGATTGAAATCAGCCACTGGTTGGGTCATGCCAATTCTACGGTTTTTATCTGTCTCCATTATCTCATTTTTGATTCTGTCGCCTTTAATTAAAAGGTCTGAAACGCGATTAGAAAAACCCATGATCATCCTGGGTATTGATAACACAAGATCAATGGTGCTTGCTAATGATTCAGATTATTACCGAAAAACTTTTCCAAATCAGATAAACCAATTGATCACTGCCCTGCAAAAAAAATGCGAGGTAAAAATATATTCATTTGACGATAAACTTGTTAGTGGATTCAATGCCGGCTTTAACGGTGCAAAAACTGATATTTCACTTTTTTTTAATGAGGTGAATACCCGCTATGCCAACAGAAATGCAGCTGCACTCGTTCTTGCCACCGATGGAATTTATAATATGGGTACCGATCCTTTCTATGCGGCCCAAAAAATTCCTTTTCCGGTTTATACCATCGCCCTGGGCGATACAAGCCTGAAAAAGGACATATCTATTCGTAAGATTATCGTGAATAAAACTGCCTACAAAGGTGATAAATTTCCTGTAGAAGTTCTTGTTGAGATGAATAAATGCAACGGGGTCAAGTCAAAGCTGACTATTTCACAAGGTGCCCATGTCATTGAAACAAAGGAAATCAGGGCAAATAGTGACCGCTCCATGCAGCAGGCAACTTTCATGCTCGATGCCAAAGAAACAGGCATGATCAGATATTCACTTCATCTCAATGAGGTGGAAGGGGAGGGGAGCAACTCCAATAACCACACTGAATTCCTTGTTGAAGTGCTGGAGACGCGACAAAAAATAGCTTTAATATCTGATGCTCCTCACCCCGATATCACCGCCATGCTTAAAGCACTGGAAGGTTCATCTCATTTTGAAATTGAACTGTTGAGCCCGGAGGCGATACCTCGCCTGAATGATAAATACGATCTTGTAATTTTAAATCAATTGCCGTCAATCACAAATGTTATCGATTTTGATCCATTGCTGAAGTCAAAGGTTTCTTTACTCTTCATCCTAGGTTCGCAATCGGATATCAATTCATTTAACAGGTTTAAATCCGGACTGATCATTAACTCCGGCAAAAATGCATTTTCGGAATCCCAACCTTTTTTTAATCCTGAATTTTCTTTATTCACAATGGACACCAAGGATTTGGCCGTTTTCAATGACTTTCCCCCGCTGCAATGTCCGTTTGGTTTGTATCAGGTTAGTCCGTTGGCCGATGTATTATTTTATCAGAAGATGGGAAATGTATCAACCCGAACACCCATGATCTTGTTCACACATGGGTTGGATAGGAAAATCGGCATCATCGCTGGGGAAAATATATGGAGGTGGAGGCTTTCCGATTATATTCAGCAATCGAACCATGAAAGTTTCGACGAGTGGTTTGATAAAATGGCCCAGTACTTATCAGTCAAAGAGGATAAGAGTTTTTTCAGGATCCAGGTGAAAAATAAAATCTATGAAAATGAACCGGTAGAAATTGAGGCGGAAGTATTCAATGCATCATACGAGCTTATTAATCAATCAGATGTTGCTATTACACTTACGGATAGTGAGCTTAAAAATTATCCTTTTATTTTCAGTAAAACCCAAAAGGCCTATTACCTAAATGCGGGACTTTTCCCGGTAGGGGAATACGGGTATAAAGCAACAGTAAAAGTAGGTACGAGTTTGTACCAGAAAACAGGAAAATTGTTTATCGAAAAGGTGAATATTGAAAATGCTAACCTGATTGCCGACCACAACCTTCTTTTCAGAATTGCTTCAGCGCATGATGGTGAAATGATCTTCAGGGATAGTATTGGAAAACTTGCAGATAAAATCATGGCCAGGCAGGATATCCGGTCAGTTTCAATCTTTCAGAAACGAATGTCTGATCTGATTGGCAATCCTTGGCTGTTTGCTCTGATCATCGCTTTACTCACCGCCGAGTGGGTGATCAGAAAAAGAGAAGGACTATAATCTTGTCTCCAGGAACCTACAAGTCTCTTTTTACCAGGACCCAGTAAACAATACCGATCATTATTGCTGAGTAAAGTAAAGGGACGCAGCATGTTCCCAAACTGATTGAGTCTTGTAAATTCAATCCCATTACCTGCTTCAATATTGGAATTGAAGGGTACTCCGTGACCCGGATGATCGAATTTACCGGCAGGTAGGGTGAAATGTTATTTTTAAAAATAAACGGGGCTTTTAGCAAATGATAGAGAATCGGCTCTGCAATAAAAATATAGAGGGTGAACAGGGCAATTGATAGACCTGTGTTACGCAACAGGAACCCGAAAAACAAGGCAAAAATCTGGAAACACAGCATGGTAATGAAGAAGCCGAAGATGAAGGACGATTTCTGTATGATAAGTGCAAAGGTTATATCCGCAGTATGTGAAATCCCGATGATCAGTGTTCCAATCATTAAAAAAAATGTCATAATGACTGAAATAACTACGATGAGCAGAATTTTTGAAATAAGAAATTCAGCTTTACTCAAGCCATTGATGACGTTTTGCCTTATTGTTTTAAATGTGAATTCATTGGTAATCAATATAATAATGATAATTGCAGGAAAGATCAATACATACCTGATTGTAGCAAAAAATGATATATTCTGCCAGACCCATGGAAAAAAGTAAATGGCAACATGCGGAAACGGTATCGGTGATTGTTTATTCAGGTTGTCAACCATGTTGTTGATCATGAATTCTGCCATCAGCAAACCAGCAGTAAGGAAAATAAAATATAGGCCAATAAGGATCCAGAAGATCTTATAGGTCAGGATTTTTTTTAATTCGATCTTTATTAGCTTAATCATGCATTGTCGTGTAAAAGTTCCAGAAAATGTTGTTCAAGACTGCGTTTGCGCTCGGATAAATGGGTGAGGCTGATCCCTTGCTGGAAGAAAAATTGATTGAGTTCGTCCGGCCTGATCACCTCATTGAAGTATACCTGGATTTTTTCATCGCCGGGAGTCATCGATTGAAAACCGGGATATGATTTAACTGCCTGTGTCAATGCCTCCATGTTCCGGGCCGAAAGTTCAAAGGAATCAGAAATGGCAAGCACTTCGCTCACTTTTCCGTCGAATAGTTTCCTGCCTTTGTTCAACACGGCCACATGGCTGCAAATCTTCTGAACTTCGTCCAGCAGATGAGATGCAATGATAATTGTTGTTCCCTGGCCTGCAATCAACAGGATTAACTCACGGATGTGCGCGATCCCCTGCGGATCAAGTCCGTTGGTAGGCTCGTCCAAGATCAGGACATCCGGATTTCCCAGCAGTGCAGAGGCAACGGCAAGCCGTTGTTTCATCCCGAACGAAAACGTCTTAAACCTCGACTTTCTCCGGTCATACAACCCTGTGAGTTTGAGAACCCGGTCGATATCAGTGTAATCAAGATCTTTAATATCGGCCACGATCTTCAGATTTATCACCGGATTGAGATAGGGGAAAAAATTCGGGCTTTCAATAACACTGCCTATTCGTTTCCGGCTTTCATTTGAAGGAGCTTTTCCAAACCATTGAAAACTACCGGAATTGGATTTAATCAGCTCAAGAATAATGCTTAGCGTCGTGGTTTTTCCACTGCCGTTGGGGCCTAAAATCCCAAAGACCTGGCCTTTTTTAACGTCAAGGGAAAGATCATTGACAGCCTGGATTTTTCCATAACGTTTCGAAATGTTGCTAATGGAGAGAACAGTTTCCAATTTCTAAAATTATAATGTGAGAGAACAATGAGCCTATGACGCCTTTTTATATGGAATTGTTACAATTGTCTGAATTTTCAGACCATAGTCAATGATATAATAGGAAAATGGCAGGTTTCCTGTTTATGTCAGGCCTGATTTTTTTCCATGTACCGATCGGTTTTGTTGCAATATACGCTTCATCCCCTGTGACACCGGCCACGATGCATAGCCGGGTATTCTCATGACATACAGCGATCAAGGAATCAAAAAGGTGAAGGTTACGGTAAGGTGTTTCGATGAATACCTGCGTCTGATCTTTTTCCTGAATTGTCCGTTCTAGTTCTTTTATCTTTTTTATTCTCAAGGCTTTATCAGCAGGCAAATATCCTGAAAAGCAAAAATTCTGGCCATTAAACCCCGATGCCATCAAAGCCAGCAGGATTGAGGATGGCCCTGTAAGAGGAATAACCTGAATGCCCATCTCATGCGCTTCGGCAACAATCCGGGAACCCGGATCTGCTACACATGGAACGCCGGCTTCGGATAACAGCCCCACATCGTGACCCTCGGCAGTACATGCTAAAAATTCGCGAAGGTTCAGTTCTTTGGTATGTTCATTGAAGATCAGGAAAGTCAACTCATCAATTGTTTTTGAGATAGATGCCTTGATTAGAAAACGCCTTGCTGTGCGGATTTCCTCAACAATAAAGTAGTTCAGCCGTCTGATGATTGCCAGTGTCCCTTCCGGGATGACCGAATCAACCTTGCTGTCAGCAAGTAAAGAGGGGATAAGATATAATCTTCCTTTATGCATTTTTCATCCATGGTAAGGCATCCAGGTCAACATTTCCCCCGGAGATGATGATGCCGATTTTTTTTCCGGTGATCTCAATTTTTCCTTCCATGATGGCTGCAAATGGAACAGCAGATGAAGGTTCGACAATGATTTTCATGCGTTCCCATAAAAAACGCATGGCCTTCACAATGCTCTCTTCACGCACCGTCAAAATTTTGTGAACATGTTTGAGAATGATTGGAAAGGTTAGTGAACCCAACGAAGTGCGCAGACCATCGGCCATGGTATTTGGATTCATTGAAGGGATAAACTTTTGATTGACAAAGGATAAAAACGCATCGTTGGCCTGTTCAGGCTCCGCTGCGATGACTTTGGTTACCGGATGGAAGTAATGCACTGCAAGACAGGTTCCGCTGAGTAATCCACCTCCACCCACAGGCACCATCACGAAATCAAGATCATTACAGTCTTCAAGCAGTTCAAGGGCAGCAGTAGCCTGGCCGGCGATAATATTTTCATGGTTATACGGATGGATCTCGGTTGCACCGGTTTGCTGAACGATCCGGGCCAGGGTTGTTTCCCGCGATGCCAGGTTTGGTTCACAAAAGGTGATCAATCCTCCATAGTCTTTTACGGCTGCAATTTTTATTTTAGAAGAATTACTCGGCATAACAATATATGCCTTTGCATTCACCAGCGATGCCGCCCAGGCCAGAGCCTGTGCATGATTGCCGGAGGAATGTGTTGCAACGCCATGGGTAAGCAGGTTCTTTTCAAGAGACAATACTGCATTGGTTGCTCCCCTGGCTTTAAAAGCGCCAACTTTCTGAAAGTTTTCGCATTTCATGAAGATTTTGGCATCAAACAATCGGTCGATGGCATGTGAGGTAAGTACCGGGGTTCTGTTAATATAGGGATTGATCCGTTTTGCGGCTTGAATAATGGTGTCGGCATCAGGCTTGAAATGCGAACCAGTAGTCATAGCCGGTTGGTTTTATTAATTAACTTCTGTGAGATCAGCTCGCAAACCTGGTCTAGTTGCAGATAGACCTGTTCAAATGCCTTTTCGTCATGATACCAGGGATCCATTACGCCGAGATTTTTCCCGGGGTATAAAAGGTTTAGGATGAAATCAACCTTGAACATGTCCGACCTTTTTCTTGCCACCTTCATCACATTTTTATAATGGCTGGAATCCATGACATAAATCATATCAAACCTGTCAAAATCCTCGGTGGAAAATAGTCTTGCCCGGTGCGACGAAATATCAAGTCCATGTTTGAAAGCTGTCGCCTGAGCCCTTGAGTCCGGCGGATCTCCTTCATGGAAGGACTCAAAACCACACGAATCAATAAAGGCAGGAATGTTGACAGTTTTTAACTTGTATCTGAGAATACCTTCTGCGAGTGGAGATCGGCAGATGTTGCCTGTACAAATGAATAGAATATTTACCAAAGCTGAAGAAAAATTCTTTTACAATTTTATCCGTTTGTCAAGTTCTTCAACAAATTGCCTGAACTGTTTGTCAGTCTCAACTAAGTTGTTGACTGTCCGGCAGGCGTGAAGCACAGTGGCATGATCTTTATTTCCGCAATGAAGGCCAATACTTGCAAGTGAAGACTTTGTATGTTTCTTTGAAAAATACATTGACAATTGCCTCGCCTGAACAATCTCACGCTTTCTGGTTTTAGAATGTATCATCTCAACCGGGATGTTGAAATAATTACAAACCACTTTCTGAATATAATCGATTGAAATTTCACGGGAGGTGTTCTTTATGAATTTGTCAATCATTTGTTTGGCAAGATCCAGGGAAATGGTTTTCTTGTTCAGGGAAGACTGGGCCAACAACGAAATTAACGCTCCCTCGAGTTCACGAATGTTCGTATTGATATTGTAGGCAAGATACTCGACAACTTCAGCAGGAATCTGGATCCCATCATTGTATAACTTTTTATGGAGGATCGCGATCCGCGTTTCCAGGTCGGGTATCTGCAAATCGGCAGAAAGTCCCCATTTAAACCTCGAAAGAAGTCGTGGTTCAATACCTTTCATTTCAACAGGAGGCTTGTCGGAAGTCAGAATGATTTGGTTGCTCTTCTGATGAAGGTGATTGAAAATATGGAAAAAAACATCCTGAGTTTTTTCCTTTCCGGCCAGGTTATGTATATCATCGATGATCAAAACATCGATCATCTGGTAAAAATGAATAAAATCATTTTGATTGTTGTTCCTGACTGAATCGATGAACTGATTGGTAAATTGATCGGTTGTAACATAAAGGACTGTCTTTTCAGGAAAATTGTTTTTAACCTGGAGACCAATCGCGTGAGAGAGATGGGTTTTTCCCAATCCGGTTTGACTGTAAATTAGAATGGGGTTAAAAGCCGTTTTCCCGGGATTATTGGCTACGGCAAAACCAGCAGAACGTGCAAGGCGGTTGCAATCGCCTTCAATGAAATTTTCAAAAGAATAGTTCTCAATTAACTGAGAATTGACCTTGATTTTTTTCAGCCCGGGAATGATGAACGGGTTGGGAATCTCTTTGGATGTGCCTCTGTTCAAATCAATGGGCATAGAAACAGGTGGATTTAAAGTTGCTTTTTTCTCACCGGTTGGAACGTTGATCTTAATCGGTCCAGAATCACTGTCGGAATTATCAACGATGATGCTGTATTCCAATCGGCCTTCATTACCCAATTCCTTTTTAATCGTCTTTTTTAAAAGGCTAATATAATGTTCCTCCAGCCATTCATAAAAAAACTGGCTGGGAACCTGAATCGTTAGAACCTTGTCTTTCAGTTTTACCGCACGAATCGGATAAAACCAGGTTTTAAAACTTTGATAGTTAATATTATCTTTTATGACTTTTAGGCAATTTTCCCAAACTTCATCTGCATTTTTTTCCATTAATTCAATTACCTGGAAGGATTTATCGCTAATGTTAATGTACTTGTTTATTTACCAATTGATTAGATTTTTTCTGTAAATCAAAATCAACACCTGAGTAGGGAGCTTGATTTAATTAACAAATTTTGGAATAAAAAGTTGAAAAAAAAAATATTTCATACTTGATTTATTAAAAAAATGTTTTTGATATTCAGCATCCCACCTGATGCTTGAATCTACCTGAACAGACCTATTAATCGTGGCATCAGTTCATTGGGCAACGTCGTTTATGTGAAAATTTATGTTATTTGGAATGATTCTAAATTTTGCAGTGTCTAAGCTTCAATTAGTTAGCAAAATCAATGGTTTCGATAATTATTATATGGACTAAATACAGTTCAAAACACTCATGAAATCAACTCATAAAGAAACCATCCTGATATTTTTCAACCTTGAAAACCGGGTTTGAAGTTTGTCAACGTGGCTTTTTCTGACCTGAAAATCAATTTCGCAATTTTCAGCAGATGTCTGGTTCACAATTTTTATTCCCTCTTCTTTAAATATCCGCATGATTTCATTCATTATCGGATATTCAAAGGTAACCCTGAATTGAACACAAATTATTTTTTCTATGATTTCGGCCTGATCCAATGCTGTTCTGGCTGCAGTCCGGTAAGCATGAATCAATCCCGGGATACCCAGTTTGGTTCCGCCAAAATACCGGATAACCACAACAAGGATATCTGACAGTCCGGTTGAAAGGATTTGCCCGTAGATTGGCTTTCCGGCTGATCCTGATGGTTCACCGTCATCATTAACACGGTAAGATTGGTTTTCTAGACCTAAACGATAAGCATAGCAATGGTGGTTTGCATCATGGTAGGTGTTTCTAAGAGCCTCAAGACTTGTTTTTGCCTCTTCCTCCGTAGATACCGGCAAGGCAACAGCAATGAATTTGCTTGCCTTTTCTCTGTATAATCCGCGCGATTCGCCCGAAATTGACAGAAAAGAATCTGTTGAAAGTTCCATCTCCGCTAAATTACTTTTATTTTTAACTTCGAAGCATGGAAAATAGTACCATATCCGTAAATAATCTGAGAAAGGAATTCAGTACGAAACTTTCAGGATTTTATCACGAGGAGGAGATCACACAAATAATCTATATGCTCTTTGAGGAGTATCTTGGGTGGTCGAAAACACAAGTGCATCTTTCGTACAATTCTGAAATCCCTCAAGCCGTTTTGAGCTTGTTAACCAAAGCGCTGGATGATTTGTGTACAGGAAAGCCGATTCAATATATTCTGGGGAAGACATGGTTTAATGGAATTTTATTGACTGTTGATCCCAGGGTGTTGATTCCGCGTCCGGAGACGGAAGAACTTTGTGAAATCATTGGCAATAGCTTCAAGGATAACCAAAACCAGGTTCATTCAATCCTTGATGTTGGTACCGGGTCTGGTTGTATTTCGATTGATCTGAAAAAACGATTTCCCGATGCAAGCGTAACAGGAATTGATTCTTCGCTCGATGCATTGGATATTGCGTTGAAAAATGCACTTGAAAACCATTGTGAGATAGATCTATTTCAGTCAGACATTCTATGCCGTAATGATTGGAAAAAGTTTGGCCGGTTTAATTTGATCGTCAGCAATCCACCCTATGTGCTGGAAAGTGAAAAAAAACTCATGAACCGCAATGTTACAGCATTTGAACCATCACAGGCATTGTTTGTAACAGATAACGACCCGCTTGAGTTTTACAGGGCCATTGCAGATTTTGCAGTCAGCCATCTCTTCCACCCGGGTCACCTGTTTTTTGAGATCAATGAGCAGTTTGGAAAGGAGATAGTTGACCTGCTTCTCTCTTTCGGGTTTTCAGATGTTAGGATTTTAAGAGACATTCATGGCAAAGAGCGGTTTGTGAAGGGTAATCTGGTGTGAAAGTCGTTATATCCGAAGGATCAGCGATTCCCGAAAATTGACGTGCCAATGCGAACCATGGTGCTTCCCTCCTCAATAGCGATGAGGTAATCGCCCGACATGCCCATGGACAACTCCCTGAAGGAATCAGTATGATAGAAGTAGCGTGATTTAAGTAAACGAAAATAACCATAGAGTGTTTTAAACTCCTTTCTGACGACTTCCATATCCTCCGTAAAACTGCTCATCCCCATAACCCCGGCAATGCGAACGTTATGCATGTTTGTAAAATGTTCGGAACCCAGAATCAATTCCGCTTCTTCAAGGCTGAGTCCAAATTTGGTATCTTCAGTTGCAATATGAAACTGAAGTAAACAGTTGGTAATCCTGTTGTTTTTCACTGCCTCTTTATCGACCTCTGTGAGCAGATTCAGGCTGTCGATGCTATGGATGAACCGGATGAAAGGGGAGATGTATTTTACTTTATTTGTTTGCAAATGCCCGATAAAGTGCCATTCCACATCTGATGGAAGTTGCGAGTGCTTCAATACCAGGTCCTGAACTTTATTTTCACCAAAAATCTTTTGACCTGCCTCATAAGCCTGCAGGATTGCCTCAACCGGTTTGGTCTTGGAAACAGCAACAATTTTGACATGCCCGGGGATAGATCGTTGCAAACTTCTGATGCTTTCTGCAATGTTCATAATGAACCTGATTTGAGTATACCAAAAATACAAATTTGAGCGTACGGCTGATAACCTTACCTTTGCATTTTATACCAATATGCGAAAAATAGTTCTGTCACTGCTTCGCCAACTGGCATTCTGGATTCTTTTCTATAATATAACGCGGTTGATATTCATTTTGTATTATGTGAAGATCATCCTGGCTGAAAAGATTCTGTTGGCTGAAATCCTGGGTGTTTTCTGGTATTCACTGAAACTCGATCTGGCTACAACCTGTTATTTTCTGATAGTTCCATTCCTGTTGCTGACCATTCAGTCGTTATGGAGCCCGAAATGGTTGAACTGGATAAACAAGGTGTATGCTTCATTTTTAATCATTGTATATTCGCTCTCTGTTGCAGGTGAAATGGGGATCTATGCAGAATGGAAAACAAAACTTACCTATAAAGTTATAAAGTATCTCAGCCATCCGGGTGAAATTTTTAACTCGGCCGAAACAGGAACCTTTTACCTGTTGGTCGTTCTTTTCATCTCTATTTCATTTTTGGGAATCTATACCTATACGAAGTTTTTCTACGTAAACCTCGAAAATCTTAAACGAAACTATTGGTTTTCATTATCTTTTTTCCTGCTGACCCCCATATTTTTATTAATCGGGTTGCGGGGAGGTACACGGCAGATCCCAATCAATCAAAGCGAATCCTACTATTCCGACCATAATATTCTGAATATCGCTGCGGTTAATAATGCTTTTAATCTGTATATCAGCATTTTTGAAAATCTCCAAAACTTCAATCATGATCCCTACCTGTTCATGGAGCCATCGTCTGCGGCCAGGTTGATGAAAAAGATTTATCAAACGCCAAAGGATACCACTATATATATTCTTAACACGAGGAGGCCTAACATTGTGCTGCTCATACTTGAAAGCTGGTCAGCAGATTTGATTGAAGATTTGGGAGGCGAACCAGGTATTACACCGGAATTTAAAAAGTTACAGAAAAATGGAATTCTTTTTGATCAGATCTATGCATCCGGATCACGGTCGGAGCAAGGCATGGCATCAATATTCGGGGGATTTCCGGCACATCCTGTCAGTTCTATTACGGTTCAACCCGATAAATTCGTTAAACTACCAAGTATTGTCAGGGATATGATGAAGAAAGGATACAGTTCTTCATTCTATTT
>CAIYES010000392.1 GCA_903925275.1 uncultured Bacteroidales bacterium | reverse complement strand
GCTTCACCGTCTCAAGGAGAACCCATTCAAAACCGATAAGCGAAAGTATCCCATTGATTTTATCCATCAAATTGAAAAAATCCACTATGTTACCATCAATCTTCCTGAGAATTATGAAGTAACCTCCTTCCCGAAAACCATAAAAATGGCGTTGCCGGATAATGGCGCATATTTTTTGTACCAGGTTAAGGTTGTTGGAAGTTCAATTCAGTTCAATTTTAAAATTGGGATAAATAAAACCATTTTTGGTGAAGATGAATATATGGACATAAGGGAATTCTATAACCAGATTCTGGCAAAACATGCAGAGCCCATCATATTTAAAAGAAAATAAGCGAAATGTGTCGTGTTACAGCTACCGTTATTTTGTGCTTGATTTATGGGTTGTCCGTGGCCGCTGATCATAATTTTTCATGTGTGGCCATACCTCCTCAGCTTATCGAAAATTCCAATGCGGTGATAAGGTTTTATGAAATTACACTTGAAATTCAGTCATCCAGAAAAGCCGTCATGAAGGTAAACTATGCCCTGACTGTTTTAAAAGACAATGCGGTTGATCAGGCCATCCTGGTAGCAGGCTATAACACCTTTACCAGTATCAAACATCTGAAAGGTAATGTTTACGATAAAAATGGCGATAAAGTTGAACGGATCGAAAAGGATAAGTTTATTGATTTAAGCGCTGTTTCTGGTTTTTCAACCTATGAGGATAACCGGATGATCGTTTGCAGACCCAAATACCAGACTGTTCCCTTCACAGTTGAATACAGTTACGAGATCGATTACAATGGAATCCTGGATTACCCTGATTTTTTTCTGGTCAGTGATTTTAATACGGCCGTTGAGCAGGCAGGATTGTGTGTTGTAGTGCCCGATTCCCTTGGCATACGATACTTTCAACGGAACATCACTGCCACCTGTAAACTTGAAAAACAGAAATCAGTTGATACCTATTCCTGGAATTTCAGCAACATTCCTGCCTTGCGTAATGAACCGTATAGTCCGCCAATTATGGAAATTTCTCCCGCTGTTATTCTTTCACCCCGTTCATTTGAGCTGAAAGGGAAATGGGGTAATGCTGATAACTGGAAATCCCTTGGATTGTGGTTTTATGAACTGATAAAAGATCGGGATGATCTCAGTAATGAAACACGGCAGAAGATCACCGCCCTCACTTCCGGTATCAGTGACACCCTGGAAAAGATACGTAAGCTGTATCATTATCTTCAGGATAAAACAAGATACACCAGCGTTCAAATCGGTATAGGGGGATGGCAACCCGAAAGGGCTTCGGAGGTTGACCGGTTAGGCTATGGGGATTGCAAAGCACTGACAAACTATATGAAAGCTTTGCTGAAGGCTGCCGGGATCGACTCCTATTATTCCCTGGTATCTGCCGGTGTTGATAAACCCGATATTATTACGGAATTTCCGGGTAACCAGTTTAACCATGTCATTTTATGCGTACCAGTAAAGAACGACACAGTGTGGCTGGAATGCACCAGCCAGAACCTTCCCATGGGGTATCTTGGTACTTTCACCGACGATCGTTCTGCATTGCTGATCAGGGAAACCGGGGGATTTCTATGCCACACACCAGTATATGATCAGAAGGTGAATAGCCAGAGCAGGTTAAGTTATGTTCAGCTTCAGGAGAATGGCAATGCCCGAATGACCGTCAAGACCAGTAACAATGGCTTGTTTTACGATTCGGTGCGTGCAATCATGCATCAGGATGAAACGGATAAAAGAAAAATGCTCGTTGAAAGGATTTCGGTATCCAATTTCATACTGGATAGTTTTACTTTGAAAGAGAATAAAACTGATATACCCGGCATTGAAGAGACGTTAAACCTGACCATTCAAAAAATCGGGGTGAAAGCAGGAGATTTTATGCTGTTTGTACCAAACCAATTGACCAGGGAAAATGAATTGTCCAGCCAGGTCATCATGCGAAAAAATCCGGTTTTAATCCGGCGTTCATCGTTAAAAACAGATACTATCTCTTATACCTTACCTGATGGGTTTTCCTTCACCGGTAATAATATAAACCTGACTATTTCATCAAGATTTGGCGAATACAGGGCGACATCGAATCTGAAAGGTCAAACCATACAATATGTCAGATACTTGTCAATCAATAAAGGCAACTATTTAAAGGAAGATTATGAAGATTTCCTTGGGTTTTTTGAGAAGGTGGCAAATGCCGATGCAAAAAAAATTGCATTGAAACCTTTGCATGATTAGGATCAGAACACAAATCCATCTCAGAATGCGACAGACCGGATCAACGGATTTGTCTTGACATCCAGCCCTCTCTTTTCTTTCATCTCTTTTACTTTTGCCAATACAGGCAGATATTCCGGACTTATTTCATGTGACCGGTTATAGTAATACGAGGCCACATCATATCTGCCAATCCATTCATAAAGATTTGCAAGGTGATAATAGCTCATAAACTGGTTGGGCGCTCTTTCGATGGCGTAATTATAGTAAAACATGGCAGAGTCAACTGTTTTGATATCCGGATGGGCGGAGGCCCTGACTTCGAAGGCGAAACCAATCCAGTAAAGCGCATCGCCAAAACCAGGCAGGATGGTTACAGCCTGGCGCAAGGCAGTCAACCCTTTGCCGATATACTGCTCCCTTTTTGTAGAGTCCTTTTCTAACTGTGCCATTCTGAGCCAGTAAGAGCCATAATGCAACTGGTTTTGGGCACTGTTTTTCCCGGTTTTAATATCTGAACCATACAACGATAAACGATCATCCCAGGCTTTGTTCCGGTCGATCGTTTTAAATGAATATAGCGCAACCACCACAAGAATCAGTGGAGCGAGAAGAAAATAACCTTTGTAGGACTCAATTCTGGACGTTATCGGGCGTAAAAAGCCACTCCTGGAAATCTTTTCAAGGAGCAGGGCCACAAGAAAACAAAATCCAAGGGAGGGAAAAAATAACAGGCGTTCGGCAAATATCCCACCCCTGGTCATGATAAAGGCCATCGGAGGAATCAGGGTGATATAAAAAAAGCCGAGGGCAAAGCCAATCCTGCTCCTTTTTCTTACCTCAACAATGGCATATATCAGAATCCCAACGAATGCGAAAAAACCAAATAATGCCAAAAAACTGTCCCAGCCCACAGCCGGAATCTGGTTATAGGAATAATCATAGCGCAGCGGATGCGGAAATACCAGGATCCTGATAAAGAAAAGGAATAACATAAAAGCCGAGGAGTATTTTACCACTTCGGAAGTATATGGATAATTGACAGGATCGACAGGAACCACAGGGTTTTGTGTTTCAAACAATAGTTTTTTTTGTATGAAGAACAACGTGAGCGCCAAAACGAAGGGAAGTGTTTTCTTAATAAGGGCAACAGGAGATTTTTCGCCCGAATACCAGAGAACGAGCGGAATAAGTAAAATCACCGTCATTGCACTTTCCTTTGACATAAGCGCCAGGTAAAAAAGCAGTAGTCCGGTGACCAGGAACACGGTTTTTTTACTTTCTGCATACCTCAATACAAAATAGAGCATTGCAATGGTATTCAGGAAACTGAGCAACTCATCCCTTCCTTTGATGTTATCCACTATTTCGGTGTGGATCGGATGTGCTGCGAAAAGAAGTGTTATGATAAAGGCAAACAGTGGGTTATATCCGGAAAATAATTTGCTTAACAATAAAAACAGAAAGAAAACTGAGATGGCAAATAACAGTACATTGTTAAAGTGACTTACATGAGGGGCAAGTCCGAAGAACTGATATTCAAGAGCATATGTAATCAGGGGCAACGGCCGGTAGTATCCCAGCCTGACCGAGGAAAAATGCCAGAAATCGGTGGTAAGCAATTTCGGAATGCCTTGAATTCCCAGATGAACATAATTGTTTTCAGTGACAGCGGCAGAATCATCCAGTAAATAGCCATGGCTGATTCCATTCATATAGAGCAGGAAGGCAATAAGCGCGAGGAAAAACCCAAGATAGTAATTAACGCTATATGCTGGTTTTTCCGGGGTAACAGTTTTCGTGTTCTTTTTAGTTGACTTCGGTCCGGTGTGCCTCTTCTGGGTCATACGTATAAATTTGCGGATAAAAATACAAAAATCCGAAAAAAAACCGACTGTTGTATACTCAATCTTATTCTCAAGCAGGTTTTATCGATTTAATTCTCCTGTTCACCGACTCCTTTCCACTAATCACATAAGCCGCTGTAACATTCATGGCCTGTGTCCGTCATATGCCTGAAATTCAACAAATAAATAAGTTATGAAAACCACATTCCAGATACTGACAATCCTTCTCTCCATGCATTCATCGTTCCTTTTTGCGAACATGTCCAATGATGGTAATGAAAAAAAGGATGTGAAGAAGGTGACAATAAGCATATGTTTCAACAATTCAATATCGGTTGCCCCATTAGCAGCTGATTTACGTGCCGGATCCGAGTTAACAGCCAATACTGAGATACTTATGGCAAACCTGGTACCGGTAACTCCGAGCGAAGCTGACTTTGAAGAAAACGACTATGCTGCCCAGGCAGATATTTCGACACTGACTATTTCAATCCCGACAATGCTCGATTTTGAGGAAACGGAAAATACAACGCAGAATGTATTATTTGCGATTGCTCCGGCTGAGCTTCCTGAAGCAGATTTGACTGAGTAACCCGACCACCCGACTGCTGATGATATAACATCATTATCATTTCCTCAAGGCATATCGCGACCTGATCTCACTCTCCTTGCTTTTATCGGAAGTGTATATTATGGTTTTTCCACCATCAAGCACGACAGGATACAAACCGACCACTGAACCGGATGAGAGTTTCGGCTTTGGAACCCTGGTCTGATGGTTTGAAATGTTCATCCTGTTGTCGAAGGCATCATTTGTTGATATATGCTGAGTGTTTTTCATGGCAATTAAATTAAGGAATGTCGTTTTGCTAAATTTACGATTTTTTATTGGTTAATAGAACAACAACTTCAATCTATTATTTTTCAATTCCTCACAATTAACTTAAAATTAACATTTGTAAGGGATTTCAATATTTTTGACCTCTCCCCCTGCCCCCTCCCCTTC
>CAIYES010000391.1 GCA_903925275.1 uncultured Bacteroidales bacterium | reverse complement strand
TCACTTCAAAAATAGCAATGATTTAATTATAAACCAACTATTTTCCTTCTATGGATATTGCCATTGAACGACTACTCAGGTACTCCCGCCGGCGTGGTGAAGATCAGTAAATAATTCCGTTGACACTTTACAGAAGTGTTGATTTGAAAAAAATAGTGATACTTATGCGATTTAATAAAAATATTGTCTACTTTTGCACTGTCTTAAAAACGACTTTGAAAGAAGATTAGGCGTAACTTTGAATGAATCACAAAATCATGGAAGTAAAAGAAATAAATACCCGATACAGCGAACTGGCAGAATCAGAATGTTGCCTTTCCTGCGGTGGGGCGATCAACTATGCTGAACCTAAAACCGGGGAGGTGTGTGTTGACCTGGGCAGTGGTCGTGGAACGGATGTATTACGCATGGCTGAATCGGTTGGCGCAACCGGATTTGTTTACGGGATAGACATTTCTGATGGTATGCTTGATAAAGCCCGCCGTAATGCAGAGAAATTCGGTGTAACAAATGTCAGTTTTATATGCAGTGAACTTGAAAAGCTCGAACTTCCTGATAAAGTGGCCGACCTGGTAATCTCCAATTGCACCCTGAACCATGCAGCAGACAAGCAGTCTGTCTGGAACGAGATCTACCGCATTCTTAAGAAGGGCGGCAGGTTTGTGATCAGCGATATTTATGCCACTACTGCAATTGCAGATGAATACAGGAATGACCCTGTGGCAGTGGCTGAATGCTGGGCCGGATCGGTGACCCGTTCAGAGTATATGCTGCAACTGGAAAACGCGGGTTTCGCCTCCATTGAAATTATCGAAGAATCAGCCCCCTATGCCAAGGGAAATGCCGAAGTGGCCAGTTTTACCATTGCAGGAAAAAAAGATTCCTGCGGTTGTGGAAATTGAACATCTGCTGCAATTGCAGAAAATTGAATCACTCAGAATTAAATATAAACACTAAAATTTCAAACCATGAAAAGCCTCGTTAAAAAAAAGGTAAAAGCTCCAAAAGCAGAAACAAAAAAGGTGGCACAATGTTGTGCCAAAACGTCGAAAACCATTGTGGGTTGTCACGATTAAGATTTGTTAACCAATGATTTACTCCAAACACAATATTTATTCCAGGATAACAGGATCAGATAATTTTTTTATCGTTAACCTGCTCAGCGGCAGCGCCGATATCTTAAATCCTGCCGAAGGGAAAATGGTGAAGGATTTGATTGACGGGAAAGAGATTGCTGATGAGTTCCGTGGAAACCTGGAGGAAAAGGGTTACCTGGTGGATGAGAAGGAGGAAGAACGGCTGTATCGCAGCAAGTACCTTGATTTCATCGATAGCCGTGATGAGGATGAAGTACAATTATTTTTTGTCCCGAATTACAGCTGCAATTTCGCCTGCACCTATTGCTACCAGGATGAATATGCCAACACAACCAAGGAACTCACAACGGAGGTGATTGATGCGTTCTTCCAATACGTCAACCATGAATTTGCAGGGCGCAAAAAGTACCTGACCGTTTTCGGGGGAGAACCGCTGTTGAATTCACCGAAACAAAAAGGGTTGGTTGTTTACCTGCTTAAACTGGCGAATGAATCAAACCTTGAAGTTTGCTTTGTGACAAACGGTTATTCGCTGGCTGAGTATGTGGATATCCTGAAATTGGCCCATATCCGCGAAATCCAGGTCACCCTTGACGGGATTGGCAGCGTGCATGATACACGCCGTTTCCTGAAGGGTGGCGGAGCTACCTTTGAAAAAATTGTGCAGGGTATCGACGCCTGCCTGCAGGCCCGGTTGCCGGTTAACCTGCGGATGGTGATTGATAAGGAGAATATCAATGGTCTTCCAGAGATGGCTCAATTCGCGATAGATAAAGGCTGGACCAAAAATGAATTTTTCAAAACTCAACTTGGGCGTAATTACGAACTGCATCATTGCCAGGTATCTTCCGAAAAATTGTTCAGCCGGATCTCTCTTTATGAAACCATCTATCAGCAGGTAAAGCAGTATCCGCATATCCTGGAATTTTACAAACCTGCATATTCCATTTCAAAATTCCTGGCCGAAAACGGCAGCTTGCCCGATCCATTGTTCGATGCCTGCCCCGCTTGTAAAACCGAATGGGCTTTTGATTACACCGGGCAAATCTATTCGTGTACGGCTACCGTTGGGAAAACGGATGAATCGCTGGGGAGCTTCTTCCCGGAGGTATCCCGCAAAGATGATATGATCGCTGCCTGGGAAAACCGGGACGTCACTGCAATTGCAGAATGCTTCACCTGCAGCATGCAATTGGCTTGCGGCGGCGGGTGTGGTTCAGTTGCCAAAAACCGGACAGGAAATGTTTGTTCAACCGATTGCCGTCCGGTTAAGGAATTGCTTGAACTGGGATTTGGCGCTTACTTTGAGGATAACAACTGAAAAATGGATTGTATTAAATGTAAAACGAAGAGTTGCCGTACAACTGAACCTTGTCAGGCGCAGAAGTTTGATGCTGAAGAGCTGATTCTGACTTATCACCTTCCTGAAAACATGGAAATCGTCCAGGCAGCGGCACAACTGGTTGACAATGGCAGGGCAGGAACCTTATCACGGTTACAGGAGGTGATTGAATTTTCAAGAAGCATGAACTTTCAGCGGATTGGAATCGCCTATTGTTATGGAATGGAGATTGACGCAGCCCTGGTTACGACCATTTTCAGGGAATCCGGTTTTAAAGTTTATCCGGTTTCCTGCACTACGGGAGGGTTCAAACAATCAGTTGTAAACGTCACGAGTAAAATAGAAAAAGTATCATGCAACCCGCTGGCGCAAGCCGGGCAACTAAACCACGAATCAGTAGATTTTACAATAACTGTCGGGCTTTGCCTTGGACATGATATATTGTTCAACAAGCATATAAAATCATTTACCTCAACCTTGCTTGTAAAAGACAGGGTTCACAATCACAATCCAATTGACGCAATAAAAAATTAAAGAGTAATGCAGGAAATTACAACAGCAGAATTTGAACAACACGTACTTCGCGGGGGCAAAGTGGTTCTCGATTTTTATTCTACCGAATGCCCTCCATGCGAGGCAGTGGCTCCCAAATTTGAAGGTTTGGCCGCACTTTATGGCAAAGACATCAAGTTTGTAAAAATGTTCCGCCAGCAGAACAAACCATTGGCGGAGAGCCTTGGAGTAAGGTCCTCCCCCACGCTGTTGTTTTTTGACAACGGGGTGCAATTGCCAATAACCCTTACCGGTGGCATCAAGCGAAGCGACATTATCCATCAACTTGACAGCATGTTGTCGAAGGAAAGGGTACTGGAAATAAAGAAAGCAATTAAACCAACCGTTTCCGAATTTGATGTGCTTATTCTCGGAGCCGGTCCCGGTGGGCTTACCGCCGGGTTATACCTCTGTCAGGCAAAGGTGAACACGGTGCTGATCGATATTGCACTTCCCGGTGGACAGGTGTCTACAACACATGAGGTTTCAAATTATCCCGGATTCATTGATCCCCAGCCGGGTTATATGCTCTCACACAACATGTCGGAGCAGACCAAACAATGCGGTACGATATATAAAGTTGCCGTCGATGTAACAAAAATTGACCTGGAAAAGAAAGAGGTCGTGATTGATGAATTCGAGACAGTCCGGGCAAAAAAGATCATCATTGCAACCGGCACCTCTCCAAACCTGATGGGAGTCCCGGGCGAAAAAGAGTTGAAGGGTAAAGGGATCTCCTATTGTGCCACGTGCGATGCCAAGTATTATGGTGATAAAGAGGTTGTGGTGATCGGAGGAGGAAACTCGGCCGTGGAAGAGGCGGACTTCATCAGCAGGTTTGCCAGTAAAATCACCATGGTGCACCAGTTTGATGCCTTGACTGCCAACAAACAGGCACAGGAGAAACTGTTCGCAAATCCCAAAACCAGCATTCTTTTTTCGCATGAGCCCAGGTCATTTGTCCGTGAAGGAGATAAAATGATCACGGAGGTCGAAGATTTAAAAACCAACACCATTTCCAAACTGGCCAGCGACGGGGTGTTTGTTTTTATCGGAATGAAACCAAACATCGATCTTTTCAGGAACAAACTGGAACTGGATCAATGGGGTTATATTAAGACGAACGAAGACATGCAAACAAGTATGCCCGGCATATACGCTGTAGGTGATGTGATCAGTAAAAAATACAGGCAGATTACCACTGCTGTAGCGGATGGAACCATCGCTGCAATTGCAATTGCAAAAGAACTGAATTAACCAGAACTAATTTTAGCACCATGAGCACAAACCAGTTAATCATCGAGAAAGTAAGCCCTTTCAATGTCCCTGTTACAGTTGAAAAGCTTATCGAAGCAGCAAATCAAAAAGGATGGCAGAATCCGGCAATTCACAATCTTCAGCAATCGCTTGCCAAATCAGGTAAAAAGGTATTACCCGTTGAGGTAATCGAGATCTGCAAACCGGAATATTCTGGACGGATGCTTGCTCAGGACGATGGACGGATTGTTTCAATCCTGATGCCATACCGGATTTCGGTCTATGAAGAATCGGATGGAAAAACCTACGTTGCCTTGCTGAACATGTCGGTCATGACGGCAGGATTATCTCCTGTTGCTGCTGAAGCCATCCATGCTGCTTATGATGAAGCATCAGGGATCGTTGAGTCCGTGATCGGTACTTTCTGAAGATGAAGAAAGTTCTTATTCTTGGCGGTGGTTTTGCCGGTGTGCAAACTGCAATTGCACTGCAGAAAAAAGGTGGCTTTGAGATCACCCTGGTTTCCGATCGCGACTACTTATACCTGTACCCCATATCCATCTGGATTCCTGTTCATATGAAGGAGTTCAATGACGTCAAAGTTCCGCTATCAGATATTCAAAAAAAATATCCTTTTCAAGTTATTATCGATAGGGTTACCGAAATTCATGTGACAGAATACCGGGTGGTTTGTGAAAACCATGTTCTGGAATTTGATTACCTGGTGGTTGCTTTTGGTGCTGCAAAAATGCAGCACAAAGGCATGGAACACACCATGTCAATCTGTGCAAAACCGGAAATGGCAATTGAAATTCGCAATAAGATCGATGAACTGGTTAAAAAGGGCAGCGGTAAAATAGCCATAGGTTTTGGAGGTAATCCAAAGGACAAATCGGCAGTTCGTGGTGGACCTGCCTTCGAACTGATGTTTAATATTCACAATTATTTGAAGGCCAAAAAACTCAGGGAGAATTTTGAACTGACCTTCTTTGCTCCCATGGATGAGCCCGGAGCCAGGATGGGGAAAGGTGCGTTGGCCATGATGGACAAAATGTTCACCAGCTACAACATCGGCAAACGTTTTGGAAAAAAAATCAAAGAGTTCGTAAACGACGGCGTTGTCTTTGAAGATGATTCAAAATTGGGGGCAGACTTTACCATGTTCATTGCTGCAGGAAACGGCCCTGCCATGTTGAAGAATTCAGATTTACCACTTTCGGAAGCGGGGTTTATTAAAATTGACAAAACCGGGCAGGTACAGGAGGGATTCCGGAATGTATTTGCCATTGGTGACATTGCAGCCCTTGAAGGGCCCGAAT
>CAIYES010000390.1 GCA_903925275.1 uncultured Bacteroidales bacterium | reverse complement strand
TGGGGCACAGGGCAAAACACATGTCAAAGTTATCATCAGTTCTCAAGCCGACAAACGGTAAATCACAGCCAGGACAGATCATGGTTGTCAGGCCAAGTTTCTCTTCATTTCAGACTGAACCAGCCGAAGAAGCTGCATTTGATGAAGTTCCCGAGTCCGTCGCAGAAGTTATCCTGGAACCGATTGTCGAAGTGAAGCCGGAGCTGGTCGCTGAAGTGAAGCCGGAACCGGTTAAAGTTGTAAAGCCGGAATTAACCCTCATGGAGAAAATTCTGAAGGTTGAAAATCTCCAGCTTATCATCGAAAAAAGAGCCAAGTTGGTGCAAACCCGTTCTGAACTAGAGCGCTTCCAGATTTCATCCAACGATTTCAACTGTTCCATGCGGCTGAATGACTCAGACGGGAATGTTTTCACCACCAGCTTCACCCCTGGAGTTAAAAAGGTGATTGATTTTCTCAAGTCATCATTCGATGCAAGCATTTCAGAAGCTGAAGATAAGATTAACTTCTGAATTTTCGGGAGTTCCACCCTTGGGGGCGGAACTCCCGTTTTTAATGATCGTAAAGGCAAAATGGAAATAGTGTCCTTTATCATTTTTCTTCTCCGGTTTATGTTTGCTCCATGATCACCGAAGAAACCATCGACCTGTACGAGGCCATCCGGCAAATGAGGAAATACTCCCAGCAGGGGAAGGCATTTTCATTTATTCATTCGACCTTAAACCGGGATACTGATACCTGTGAGGGTATCCGGTATGTGAAACGGGCACATCTGAGGCCATCTGCCAAGGGCGATGACCTGGTGAATGCAGATTATAAACTTTTCTATTTCGATGAAGTGATAGAAAAGCCAAGGGTTTGCTGGCAAATGCTGATCATGTTCTTTGAGGATAAACGGGTAATTCTAAACTGATGCGCACATGACCAAGGAAAAACAGGCGGATGTGAAGATCATCCGCGTGGGAAATAAAGCTTTCGGGATTATGCCGGTAGGCGTTTACGCCTTCGATGTTGTCGGCTCCTTCAAGATGGCAAGCCCTTCGGTGTTGCCGTTTTATATGAATACCCGCCAGTTGATGCCCACCCGGATCGGTGAATTCGAGATTGTGGCCAATGGGCATGAGAACAACTATCCCGATGAACTGCGCGTAATCCTGGATGAGAATAACCTCACCCCGGAGATTCTCAACAAGCAGGCTCAGCTCCTCTATGGCCAGGGTCCTGCCCTGTATAAACTCAACTATGAGAATGGCCGCAGGGTCAAGTATTGGGATACCGATCCCCATATTCAGGCCTGGCTTGATAGCTGGGATTACGAGGAATACCTGCTCAAGGCCTGTATTGAATTCCGGACCATGAACGGCCACTTCTCCAAATTCTACCTCAATAAGGGCGCCCGGATTGGAGGCAAACCCATGGTGGCAAAGTTGGAACATGTCTCTTCGATCTTTGCCCGACTGGAATGGCCTGATGTGAATAACCAGGTGCTCAACATCATCGTGGGCGATTTCCGCCAGCCCTGGAAGAACGGACTTCGCAAGTATCCTGTTTTCGATCCTTCAGCTCCTTTTGCTTCACCGGTATCCATGCGATATTCAAACCTCTATTCATTTGCCCTGGATTACGAATATTCCCGATCTCCCTTGCATGGATCGCTCAACTGGATCAAACTTTCATCATCCATACCCAAACTGCTCTCGAATTTTAACGACAATTCGATGGCCATCAAATACCACATCGAAGTACCTGCCCTGTATTGGGAGACCATGCGAACCGAACTTATGACCCAGTATGAAATGAAAGGCATCCCGTTTACTGAAGGTATCTTCAAGGATGCTCAGGATAAGGTTATGGAGAAGTTCTCCATTGCCCTGTCAGGCAATGATAAGGTTGGCAAATTTGTCAGTACGGCTTCGATGTTCGATGAGCTGTCGAACCAGTATGTCGGATGGAAGATCACCACCCTGGACCAAAAGGTGAAGGACTTCATCGATGCGCAGATCAACATCGCCAATGAAGCGCTGTTTCAGGTTACCTCGGGCATCGGGCTGCACCCGGCGCTGAGCAACCTGAGCAAAGACGGGAACCTGCCCAGCGGATCAGAACAGCTCTATTCGTTTAAAATTTACCTGGCCACGGGGGTTGACATCCCTGAAGGCATTGTGATGAAGGATATCAACCTGGCCATTGCAGCCAATTTCCCGGGAAAAGGGCTTCGGCTGGGCTTTTATCACGATATGCTGCTCACAGAAGCACAGACCAGTCCTTCGGATCGTTTAAAATCCCAGGATTCAGGTTCACAGACCGGACAACCAAAACCTAAGCAAATACCGCAAGTATGATCTTTGATAAAAATAGCAAAGGATCTGCCGAGCTGAAAGAACTGATCGGGTTTATCTATAAATCGATCAACTTCAGCAACCTAAAGTCATATATCGGGTTTGCCGTGCGCGATATAAAGAAGGTGATCGGGCAAGAGGTGTTTATAACTGCGGAAAATCATTACAAATCTGATAATTACCTTCTTGCAGAGCCTGATACAGATCATCCGGAATATGGAATCCTTGATGAACTTGTTTCAAAAATCCAGTATCCTGTTGCCGTGCATGCTTACCGCAAGTATGTTCCAAGTTCAGACCTTACCCATTCGGATAAAGGCCGTCAGATATTCGTTTCCGAACAGGAGAAACCGGCCTTTGAATGGCAGATCGAAAAGGATAATGAGAACCTGCTTGCCCTGGCTCATGAAGCAACCGACGTATTGCTTGAGTTTCTGGATGCAAATATAGATGCGGTTTTTAGCGGTACCGGTAACCTTGTCATTCCCTGGAGAACTTCCGACGCTTTTAAGGCAACCAGAAAACTATTGATCCCCGATGTCAGCGAATTTGAGAAGGTCTTTATGATCGGCTCAAGCCGGCTGACCTTTATCTCTTTGGTTCCATTCATACGCAGGGTTCAGGAAAATGAAATTCAACCCAGCATTGGTCAATCCAGATATACCGGACTACTCACGGAACTACTTGCTGATGATCTTTGCGATGAAAACATCCCTGTTCTGGATAAGATCAGACCGCCATTGGCGCTGCTGGCGCTCAGTGTGGCCGTGAAACGGCTTTCAGCCGAAATACTTCCATCAGGGATTTTCTCAAACATCGTTTCAAATGTTGTCAAAGGGAGAAATGTGGCTTCAAAGCAGGATCGCAGTGAAATTTCATCTTCCCTGGAAAAGGATGGTATGCGTGAACTGATCAAATTGCAGGAGTACTGCCGCAAGATTGATTTGGTAAACACAGGGGAAGTATTCACCACCATTGATGCTGATCAAAGGATCGATCCGCTTCAGAAATTTGTCAGACTGTAATGCACCGCATCGAGATACCATCCAGCCATATCATCATTGATTTCCCGGGAGAAATTGATGAGATGACCGACAAACAGTTTGTGCGGTATGTGTTTTATGTCCTCCAATATGTCAAAGGCACCATTGATGAAAACCTTTTCAAATTGAACCTCACCGCCCTGCTGCTGAATGTTCGCCGGGGATTTGGCTACTTTTTTTTGAAACCTGCAAAAAGAGAACAGCGTGAGGTCAACCTGGTAAGGATTTCGGAATTGATGGAGAGTTTCATTGAAGACAACCTGCAGGAGGGAAAACGGGAATTCAAATTAAAGAGTGTCCGGAATTTTGTTCCCCGGATTCTCAATTATTACGGCCCCGGCAGATGTTTTGAAAATTTAACTTATTGCGAATACCGCCTTGCAAGAGGGTTTTTCAAATCCTTTGCCATTGACAGTAAAGAAGATGACCTCAATCGGATGATTGCTATCCTTTATCGTCCTTCAAAACCGCTCTGGTTTTTACGCAAATATTTTAAAAGTTGTGATGGGGAAAGGCGCATGACGTATGGCTCAAAAAGCAATCCGCTCCTGTTAAACCGTCGCATAGCTAAAATTGCCAGGGTTCCATATCACATCAGGTACTCGGTACTGCTATATTTTTCTGCATGTGAAGACTTTTTAAAGACCGGCAAACCGGTGGTTGATGGCATCGAACTCGATCTTTCCAGGCTCTATACAAACGATAATGATTCCGATGAAAGCAAGGCCGATGTCGGAATGGTCGGGTTGCTTTACAGTTTGACAGAAACAGGCGTGTTCGGGAGCATCGAACAAACCGACAATTCCAATCTGTGGGATATCATGATACGCCTTTACCAGGTAGTGATGCAGATGCAGCAAATGGAAGATAAATACAAACGCAAATGATCGCAATTCGCTCTTATAAGGCTTTATGGGATTTCATTGCCTGTCAAATCAGTGAGATACAAAAAGTGTTTTTGGTTGATGATGAATCAGAACTCTCGATAAAGATTTCCCAGGTTGATGACCGGTGTATTCTGCTGGTCATTGTTACTCCTTCTTCTGATTTGAACGCTGCTGATGAAGACAATTATTCGGACATAGATACATGTGTCATCTATTTGCTGATGAAAGTTGACCCCCGCAATGAATCGGATGATGACCTGATGGATGAACGGGAATTAACCCAAAGCCTGATGCAGAAAATCCGTCATTGGATGTTTGAACTTGAAGGCAGGTGCGATGGTTCAGACCCAGCCATGCTTATGAAACAGATCATTCGTGGCAAACAGCATATCGACCGGGAGCGGAATTACCTGGGCTGTAATGGGTATTCCCTGAGTTTTGGATTGAAAACCTATGGCCTTTAACATTTTTATAAACCAATACCTGCATCCATGCTTTCAGAAAACATTTTTGCAATTTCGTTCAATTCACTCTGGTCCAAAATTATCATTTTGTTCATCGCTTATTTTGCGCCCATTGCAGCAATGGTGCATGTGATGCTGATATTCCTTGCACTCGATACGATTTCAGGGATATGGGCATCGCTCAGGGAAGGCCACAAACTTGAAAGTCACAAGCTGCGCAAAACGGTATATAAATTTCTCTGGTACACCATTGCCGTGATGTCGTCCTGGATGATGGAGCATACCTATAAACTTTCATGGACAAACCTTTCATGTCTGATTGCCGGGTTTATCTGCTTTGTGGAGTTAAAGTCCATATTCGAAAACATCACCAGGATTACCAATGAGCCGATCTTCACGCGGATATTGAAATTACTGAAGCGCAAAACAACCGAAACAATCAACGATATAACAGACGATGGCAAATCTGAATAAACCCATCAACCCATCAACTTATAAACCAATCAACCCATCAACTTATGAGAAAGATTATTTGTGTATTAAAACAAGGGTTACCGTCCATCATGACAGCCGTTATTTTCTCTTTCCTGATGATAATGTCGGGATGCACAACCACAAGGCAGGTAAACCAAAAAAGTGCCAGTGAGCAGTTGCAGGTGCAAGCAACCCAGATTACCAAAGTCGTAACGGCCAGTGAGACAAATACGGGAACAAAGACTACGGCTGAGACACTCATTAAAGAGACCTTTGATACCGTGGTTCGTGTTTGGCCCGTTGTTGATGGAAAGCTATCCGATAAGCCTGTCGATGTTCCGGTAAAAGGCGAAAGAACCATTCATCGCAAGGAGTTTACAGACCTTCAGCAGGTAAAGAAGGAACAAGGCGGCACTACAGTAAACCGCAAAGAGCAGCTTGATCAGAAATCGGAAAGTGTGAACAAGGACAAGGCCGTAACAAGATCAGGTCTTCCCTGGTGGGTCATTGCTACTTTCGCTTTTGTAATCTTCTCAGGTTTAGCCCTGCTTATTTGGCGGTTCAAATACAAGCGATGAGTGGTAAAAGAGTTTTTTATCCCTTACCTAACCGACTTGTTTATTTCGTGCCTATCTTTGTAAACTCTTTCAAAATATAACCCGATGCCTGATAAAGAAGGAACTATTCAAGGTGCATGGACCAGCTCCAAAAAAAAGATAGAATTGAATCTGTCTTTGATTGTTTTTCAGGAAGATAATACTTTCATCACCTATTGCCCGGCGCTTGACCTTAGCGGATATGGCAATACGGAACATGAGGCTTTCGCATCGTTTAATATCGTGATGGGAGAATATTTTTTGTACACTACCAGAAAAAATACATTGGCCGAAGACTTGCGCAAACTTGGCTGGATTGTTAAAAATAGCAAGACAAAGCCTATGAAGCCGCCTGAATTGAGCAAGATGCTGGAATCCAACAAAGACTTCAACAGGATTTTCAACAAATTTCCTTTCAAGAAAATTGACCAGCGGGTTTCCATACCCTCCTGCTAACAATGGCTGCATCCCTCAAAAACGTTCCCCTTCGCACATTCAGGGAATTCCTTGAATACAAAAACCTCAAACATATCCGAACCTCCGGAGGCCATGAAGTTTGGAGCAGAGGCGATCTGTCCAGGCCTGTTATTATCCAGTCGCACATCGATCCTGTCCCGGAATTCATTATCAAAAGGAATCTCAGCACCATCGGCTCCAACCGCGATGAGTTTATTGAGTTTTTGAAGGGTATATAATCACCTTCACGTTTTATGCTGAATATTCCTGCCGATGGTGGCAGGATTTTTTTTGTCCTTTACCAGCCATGTCTGCAATAGTATCATTGTGCCATGGATGGAAAATACAATGAACTAGAACTTCTCTTCATTGAACGGGCGCTGGAATTGCATGGCGAACGGGTATGCGATTTACTCCACGAGCAGATTTCACGCAAAAAGCTGATCAAATCCTCAGACCTTCTGGATTCAATCAGGTTCACCGTGGGCAAATACGGAATCGATCCGTTATTGCTGATCTCATTTATCTCCTATGGCCGTGCTATTGAAATAGCCTGGCATAAGAAATCAAACAATTCTCAATCGTTTGCCAAACCCAATACCAATGTCATGCTTTGGGGGGTATATGCCAATCGGAAGAAATTCCGGAAAAAGGATACCAAATGGTATGCTAAGACTGCATACGGGAGTGTCAACCGGCTTATAGCTGTTCTCGCTTCTGACTTTACGGATGCAGAAAGAAAACATCTCAAACAGATATTAGAAATTCGCCATGAGTCTAAAGGTTGACCGTCTTCAGCTTGAAATCATTATCAACAATGATCAGGCACGCAAATCGCTTCGCTTGCTGGATGATCAGGCGCGGGCTATTCAAAAATCCATGAAAGGGATGAAGGAAGGTTCAGATGAGTGGATTCAATCGACTAAAAGATTGAGTTCAGTTAAATCTCAAATGGACAGCATTCACGATTCCATCGGGATCACGGGATTGACCATGAAAGAACTCATTGCCCGACAAAAGGAATTCAATCTCATTCTTTCCAATCTGGATCCGAACAATCCCAAATACAAGGAATATGATAAGACCCTGGGCCAGGTTAATGCACGGATCAATGAACTGCGGGCAAACAGTAAAGCCTTAAGCGGTGTGTTAAACCAGCAGGGCAGCCTTATGTCGCAGATGATGGGCAAGATGGGCGAAGGCCTTTTAAAGCTTGGCGCTGCCGGTGTTGCCCTTTTTTCGTTGAACGCGATCAAGGATTATTTTAAAACCGGCATTGAGGCCGCTATGAAATTGCGCGATACGGAAAGGTTGTTGCTGGAGGAGCTGGATGGAAATAAATTGGTACAGGGCGATTTGATCAAGCTGGCCAAGGAACGTTCGAGCCATACTAAATACGGGCGACAGGAAATTGAAGAGGCTGAGAAGTTTTTAGCCATTCAGCAACGCACACCCGAACAGATGAAGAAAATCATCATGGCCGCCACGGATCTTGCCGCCATCACCGGTGGGTCACTTTCCGATGCCACCAGGGACCTGGATGCAACGCTGCAAGGCCGATTGTCCAAAGGCCTTGGGAAATTATCAAAGGATTTCAAAGACCTTTCCAAAGAGCAGATGTACAATGGGGATGCCATTGATATCATTGGCCGAAAATACAAAGGTCTTGCCGAAAAGGAAATGAATACCACCGAAGGAAAATTGATTTTACTGGGAAAGGCCTGGAAAGCGCTCCAGCGCAATATCGGGGAAACTTTTATCGGGGGCGGTTTGCTTGAAAGTTTTTCAACAGGGGTGACAAACTTTCTCAATAGCATATCCAAAGGTATTGCTGAATTAAACTCAACGAAATCGGCAGTGGACAGGTTTGAGCAACAAGGGCGTTCTGTGGCCAAACTGGTTGTTGACATTGATCCGCTGCTTGATCGTTATGACCAGTTAAAATCAAAAACCATGCTCAATGCCACGGAGCAAAACGAGCTTAAGGATATCATCAACCAGGTTTCAGCCTCGATGCCGGGGGCGGTCTCAGCCTTTGACAAATATGGCAACGCCATTGAAATCTCCTCCCAACGGGTGCGCGATTACATGAAGGATCAGTTGCTTTTGCTTCGGTATGATAATAAAAAAGCCATCGAAGAAACCATCTCCAGCCTGGCTGAAATCGGTGTTGCCGTAAACAAGGCAAAACCTACGATGACTTCAATCACCAAAACCGGGACCTATACCGTAAGTAGCGGTTATCATCAGATGGATGCAAGAAAAGCGACCAATGAAGAGATCGCTGAAACAATCCGCAAGAACCAGGAACTATTGAACACCCAGATCGCGCTCAATACCAAGCTCTCCCAGTTACGCGGGGATGCCTTGCAACAGTCTGTCAGTTCATACAAGGCCGATAAGGATGCCGCCACCGAGGCGGCAAAAAACACCAACCAGACAATTCTGGATTTGAAAAAGGCCTCCCAGGAAGAACTTGACAAGTATGTCTCAAGGGCACGCGAGGATGGAGCATCCAACAGCGACCGTACGCTGTCACGCCATGCACAGGATGAACTTAACCGGCGAAAAAAAGCATCCCTGGAGGCAGAAAAAGACCAGAACGAAAAAGAGAAGGAGTACGAAAAGTATATGGACCTGATGCGGGAAATCGCAGAGGTTGAGAAGACAAATTATGCGCAAAGGTTATCGCAGACCCAAGGGGAGATCAAAGCCGTAAATGAAAAGTATGACAATGAAATAAGGAAGATACAGGAGTATAAAGAACACAACAGCAAAACGCTTTCCCCGCAGCAAAACACGGAACTTGATTCAAAGATCGGGGGACTTGAAATTGCCCGTGATGCCCAAACCAAGCAGGTACTTGTTCAGGCCGAACAGGATTTTGCCGATAAAGTGAAACTCATTTATGAGAATTTGCGTGTGGCCCGCATGTCTGTAACGGCCAGACAGGTTTATGATGTCAACAAAAAATATGATGACCTGCAGAAGGAAATCCTCGATGCCATTGACTACCGGTACCAGCAGGAAATAATTGCCGCAAACGGGAATGCTCAGAAAATTATCGAGGCTGAAAACAGAAAAAAAGAGGCCACCGCGAAAATTCAGAAAGACCTGTCAAAGCTGGAAAAAGCCCGCCAGAATGATATCAATGCTGCAAAAAAGGATGGCCTGCAGAAGTTTGACGAGGAGTTAAAGAACTTGCAATTGAAATCCGATCTGGACCTGGCCAAAGGGAAAGATAAAATTCAGTTGCAGATTGATAAAAAGTATAAAAAGATACTGGATCAAAATATCAATGATGCAAAAAGGACAGAGGAAATAAAGGCTCAGATGGCGGAAGAATTCCGCCTGAAAGAACTGGAAGCAGAAGAACAGGCACAGAAGAAGAAACGCGAGCTGGCGCTTCAATATGCCCAAACCGTGATGGGTTCAATCACTTCTGTTTCTTCAGCCTGGTCTGATTATCAAAATGCAATGATGTTGCGCGATCAGGCAGATAATGATAAGAAAAAAGCCACCTTAAAAAAGCAACTGGATTCAAAACTTATTTCTCAAAAGCAATATGACATCGGTGTAGCCAAATTAGATGCCGAAGCCGATAAGAAGAAAC
>CAIYES010000389.1 GCA_903925275.1 uncultured Bacteroidales bacterium | reverse complement strand
TCATTATTGAGCGATGTTTTTTTCTCAGCCAGAATCACATTGATATCAGCAATAAATTTGCCGGGGTCTTTGAAAAGTGCTTTACTTTCTTCCGACGCGTTGGAACAATCAGCGCCAAGCAGGGCTTCGGGAGGTGCAGGAATGCCAAACATGTCGCAAAATAACTGGTTGGTTACTAAAATTTTCCTGTTTGAATCTTCAAGCAAAACGCCTTCATGTAAATTGATGATAAGGTTGGTCAGCAGCGTTGCATTATTCTTTAATTCGTCCTCGGAACGCTTACGATTGGTGATGTCCCTGAAGAAGCCCACGACGCATTTCCGTCCTTTAATGGTTATGAAACTTGCAGCAATATCCACGTAAAAAATTTCTCTTTTCTTTTTAATGCATTGAATATTAAAGGCAATGGTTTTCTGCCCGCGCGCAATGCTTTCAAACTCGGCAAGGGTATCTGGGAAAGTATCGGCCGGGTGAATTCCGGCGATCGTCATCGTGTTAAGCTCCTCTTCGGTATATCCAAGCATCTCGCATTGGGTCGGATTCGCGAACAAGATCATTTTGGTTTCTACATCAGTTATCATAACTCCATCGGGACTTCCCTGAAAAATGGAACGATACCTGCTTTCGGAATCATCCAGCTTTTCTTTTTCTGCTTTACGGAGTTCAGTAATATCCCAGTTCGTGCCAAACATGCGCAGGGCCATTCCAGAATCATCGCGATGAACAACAGCCAGAGCCCTGGTATTGTGAACAGAACCATCGGGCCAGGTCACTCGGAACTCGGTATCAAACTCTTTTTCACCGCGTATCGCCATCTGAACTTCTGCATCACCCATTAGCTGATCATCGAAATGAACACCTGCCCGCCAGGCTTGATACTCCCCGACGAAATCTTTTCTGGTAATTCCATAAAGTGCAAACATCTGGTCATCCCAAAACAAGTTATTGTTTACAATATCGTAGTCCCATACTCCCACGCCACCGGCACGAGTGGCTAATTCCAAACGAACAGATTCCAGTTTCAGGTATTCTTCCATTTGCCTGCGCCGTGTGATGTCATGATAATTCAGTAATACTCCGCCAATAGTGGGATCATTCGTAAGATTGGTAGCCGTAAGTTCTATCGGCTTGTAGCTTCCATCTTTGCATTTGTATTTATACTCCACCGTTGTTACCGAATTGTCTTTTTTCAGGAGCGCGAAAAACTCTTTCTGAATCCGTGCCAGGTCATCAGGATGAACTGTTAACCAGCCATCTGTGCCAACGAGATCCTGTGGCTTCCAGCCGAACCACTTCTCGATATTGGGGCTTTTATATTTCATAAAGCCATCGATCCCGATTATACCGATCACGTCTGAAATATTGGATATCATTGAACTATGTCGGGCTTCGATCTGCTGCAATGCCAACTCTGCCAGTTTTCGATCGGTGATGTCAACGATAGTTACATGGCATTGTTCTCTGTTTTCGGTAACGATGCCGGTGAGGTGAATATACACCGGTGTGTTGCTGCTTGTTAACAGGGTCACATCACAGGATTCCCTGGCCTTGCTGTTAAATGTTTTCTCAAGAAAGAAATTGAAAGTTGGCTTCGTGTCATTGGAAACGAGAAAGCCAAACATGCTGTTTTTTAGCAGCAATCTTTCTTTGCCAAGCATGGTTGTTCCGGTGAGGTTTAGCTCGATGATCGTTCCTTCTTTGGAAAGAGTTAAATGACCTGTAGGTGCAAGATCGTATAATTCAGAATATTTTTTAGAAGCAAATTCTGCCTGCTCTTTTGCCTGTATGAGCTCAATGTTCAATGTTTCCAGTTCTATCTGGTGAACCTCAAGCTCGTGAGTTAGTTTCAGCGCATTGGCATTTGCATTACCCAGTTCATCGGCACGCTTTGCGTTCTCTTCGTTTTGGAAGGCCAGCTCCTTGTTTGCAATGACCAGCTCATCGGCCCGCTTTGCTTTTTCTTCGTTTTGAAATACCAGCTCTTTGTTGGCAATAAGCAGTTCATCGGCTCGCTTTGCCTTCTCCTCGTTTTGAAAAGCCAGCTCCTCAATAAGCTCCAGTATTTTGGCTTCTGATTTCTTTTTCAGCAACTCTTCGGCTTTTTGGCGAAGAGTTGCTGATTGGTTATCGGTATTTTTCATGAACTGCTGGTTTGCACTATGGCATTAGTTCGATTGTATGATGTGGCGAAAGAAGAAAAAGGGCGTGAACCTTCGCTTATTCCAGCATTTAGAGGTACCG
>CAIYES010000388.1 GCA_903925275.1 uncultured Bacteroidales bacterium | reverse complement strand
TGGATCATTTTTTAGTTTTATAGCTCTTTTGTTAACTGGCACAAGAGTTGCTCTTGTGGGTTTTGTGGTCGCGTGGCTATTCTTAAAAGTTATTCACAAAGATTTTCAGAAAATATTTATTGTAAGTTTTATGGGAGCTTTTTTCCTATTCACCGGGGTGCACATTTCAAAAATATTTCCTACGACAATGTCTGAAAAACTAAAATCGTATTATGTTGCTGAAAGTATAAATTATCGAACAAATTTATGGACTAATAGCGTGAAAATTTTTACACAACATCCATTGGGTGTTGGGTTGGGTGAGAACGTTTACCGCGCTGGTATAAAAGAGCGAGTACTTTTTCGTGATGAATTTAAATTTCTTCCCGCTACTCGAGAGTATGCATTTTTTGAAAATTTTTATTTGGACATTTTATACCCTCTTGGAATCTTTGGAATAGGGTGTTTTTTTCTAATAATAATAATTTTCTTTAATAACGGAGTGAGATTGCTTAATGCGGATGTTAAAGATAATGTTAGGCAATTTATTCCATACTGTTTGGCTGCAATGGTTGCTTGGCTTATAGGTGTTTCTGTTAGTGCGCAATTTTATGATTATCAAATGATGACAATTTTCGTATTTCTTCTAGCTGTTGTTGGTATTAGTTCACGAACATTTACAAACAATAAGATGTCATGTTTGTAAGAATATTAAATAGTATTTTCAAAGAGAAGAATTATGCCCAAACTTATATCTGTGATCACGCCATCCTTTCAGCAGGCAAAGTTTATTCGTAGGACTCTAGATAGCGTATTAACCCGACAGGACTATCCTAATGTTGAACATATCGCAGTAGATGGTCTTTCAAAAGATGGCACTCTTGAGATTCTTAAAGAGTACCAGTCGAAATTTCCCGATAAATTTAGATATATTTATGAGAAAGATGCTGGCCAGTCGGATGCGATCAATAAGGGATTCAAGTTGGCGAAAGGCGATATTATCGGCTGGATCAATTCCGATGATTATTATGAGGATAATATCTTAAGGTTCGTCGTTGATTTCTTTGAGAAAAATCCTGACGTAGATATGATTTATGGCGGGTGTAACCGTGTGGATGAGGGTGGGAATTTTATTGGAACGTTTGAAGACGGGTATGGTTTCAAGAAATGTGGCATTCGTGATTTTAAAGTATTCAGTTACGACACCCTGATGAATGTATACTCAGGCTTGATTCCACAACAATCAGTTTTTTTTAGAAAAAGAGTGTTTGATCTTGTCGGATATCTTGACCCTTCGTATCACTTCACAATGGACTATGAGTTTTGGCTGCGGATTGGGAGCAAGTGCAGGATCGTTCGTGTGGACAGGTTGTTGGCAAATTTTCGAACACATGGGGAGGCGAAGACAAATTTCAAGAATCGTTTTACGTTTATTATCGAAAGCATGTACGCACGCAAAGTGAACGGCGGGCGTTTTTCTTGGCGGTTTCACGTTTATAATTTAAAGGTAGCTATTAAGACTATTGGCAAGTTGGTTTTATTGAAAGCAGGAATTATTCGTTAATTCGTAAGTCATTTAGAATATTTCATTTGAAATTTTACACAACGACATTGGTGGTATTTGGTGAAAAGTAAACAAAAGAGAAAAATATTGTTTGTGATCCCATCAATTGAGGCTGGCGGAGCTGAAAGAGTCCTTTGTACGGTAGTAGCTGCTTTGAATAAGGACAAGTACGAGATTGGCCTTGTGTTATTTAATGAGCCCTCTGCAAGTGAATTAATCGCAAAACTTAATATTAATAAAATTTATTATTTACCAAAAAGGCACAAACTTGATTTTTTTCTCCTAATTTGTAAATTAATTTCGATAACTTCTACTATTAAACCTGACGTTGTTATTAGTTCATTAATGTACACAAATATAATTAATGTTTTTCATTCATTCTTTTTAAAATACTCACCAAAGATTGTTCTTTGGGAACATAATGTTCCAATTAATTCATTAAGAAGTGAAAATTTCTCATTTTTAAAAAAGTTTATAATTTCTAAATTTTATAATAAAGCCGATAAAATTATTGTAGTTTCTGCTGAGATTGCCAACGAATTTATAAAACATTATCAGGTTCAACCCGAAAAAATCACAATAATATATAATCCTATCGATATTAATGAAATTTGTTCTCAAATCAATTCTGATTCTGTAGTGATGTCGAAGGTATCTGCCCCTAATTTAATTGCAGTTGGGCGGCTCGAGGGCGCTAAACGTTTTGATAGATTATTAAATATTATATGTTTAGCTAAAGAAAAGTTACCGAGGATTAAGTTGTTCATAGCAGGGCGTGGCACATTAGAAGTTGATTTGATGCGTTTATCTAAAGAATTGGGGATTGAAGATAATGTCGTCTTTCTTGGGTTTCGCAAGGACATATTCTCATTAATTGCATCTGCGGATATCTTTATTTTGACGTCTGATTATGAAGGTTTTCCAATGGTATTATTGGAGGCAATGGTTTGCAAGACTCCTATTATTTCGAGTAATTTTAAAGGTGCGAATGAGTTAATTAAAGATGGAGAGAATGGTTTTCTGATTAACAAGGACCGTATAGATGACTACGTTGATGCTATTATAAATCTTACACAAGATCCTGAATTGCGAAATCAAGTTATTACAAACGCTTCTGTAGGCGTGCAACGTTTTACTACATCTCAGTTAATAAAAGATTACGAGAGGTTGTTTGAATAATGTTATTTCAAACAAGAGCCATTTTATCTAAATTGTTACGAATGTTCTTTTAATTTCACTAAGGGCTAGGTGAGGTATGAAGTTTCTTTTTACCAATAAATTCTTTTACATTAAAGGCGGTGCAGAAAACTCATTTTTCTTAACCGCAGATCTCTTAAAAAAGCATGGTCATGAGATCATTTATTTCTCCATGCAAGACAATCGGAATATCCCGAGCGAGTTCGGCAAATACTTTATCCGCAATGTTGATTACGATACGAAGGACCCAATATCAAAAATAAGTAGTATCGCGAAATTATTTTATTCATTTGAGGCCAAGAGGAAGATCGATCAGTTAATTAAAGACACCCGCCCTGATATTATTTATCTCAATAATATTTACCATCAAATTTCCCCTTCGATCCTTCATGCCATAAAGAAACACGACATTCCAGTTGTGATGGCATTGCGTGATTATAAGGTCTCCTGTGGTTCTTATGCCATGTCTGACCCTGAGGGAAGAATATGTGAAGCTTGTAAAGGTAATAAGTATTACCATTGTTTCTTAAAGAAGTGTTCCTACAACTCAAGGATCAGCAGTGCTATCATTACAGCTGAAATGTACCTTCACCATAACTTGCTTCGTATTTACGACCTTGTCGACGTTTTTATTTCCCTAAGTGTTTTCTTGAAGGACAAGGTCAAGGAAATGGGCTTTAAAGGGGAGGTGGCCCATTTGCCTAATTTCGTATATCCAGATGAATTTATTCCTTCTTATGAGAATACTGAAAGGAGCATCTGCTATATCGGTCGTCTTTCCAAAGAAAAGGGTATTTTTACTCTCATTAATGCGGTGAAGGGCTTTGATATCACTTTGAAGATCATCGGTGACGGGCCAGATAGATCCGCCCTTGAAGCCCAGGTCAGACGTGATCAAATGTCTAACGTTTCTTTTCTTGGATATAAATACGGGGAAGAATTGAAACAAGAAATTAAGAGTTCGATGTTCACTGTGATCCCCTCCGAGTGGTATGAAAATAACCCGCGTTCCGTTATTGAATCATTTGCTTTGGGCAAGCCTGTTGTTGGCGCGCGTATCGGGGGTATCCCGGAGCTTGTGATCGATAGTGAAACAGGTCTTACATTTACACCGTTTGATACAGCGGATTTAAGAAGCAAGATATCATTATTATTGGCCACACCTGCTTTGATACCGCAAATGGGCAGGAATGCGCGGCAAATGGTTGAAAATGAGCTGAACGCGGATAAATATTACACGAGGATCATGGATATCTTTTCTAAAGCAAAAGCTAAGCATGAGCCAAAAACTACCCAAAAAGATCCTTTTAATAAATAAGTTCCTCTACCCCAAGGGAGGCGACGCCATCAGCACCCTCGCTACGGGTGATCTGCTGCGTTCCAGGGGGCATGATGTTGTATTCTGGGGGATGCACCACCCTTTAAATCCTAAATATGACCACCAAGAGCTGTTTGTAGACAATCTTGATCTTAACAATAATGGGGGAATTAAGAAAAAGATCGATGTTGCCGGGAAGATCCTTTATTCTTTTGAAGCCAGGCAGAAGATCGACTCGCTGGTCAGGAAGATAGGGAAGCCTGATATTGTTCATCTGCATAATTTTGCCCATCAGATCTCGCCGTCTATCCTTGATGTGTTCAAGAAATACAAGATCCCTGTAGTTATGACAATGCATGATTATAAGATGGTTTGTGCGTCGTATACATTGTTGTCTCACGGGAAACTCTGCGAGAAATGTGCCCATGGGAAGTTCAATAATTGTTTTTTTGAGGGCTGTGTTAAAGGTTCTAAAGCGAAAAGTTTATTGAATACGATCGAAATGCAGTTGCATCATAATTTGCTGCATATTTATGATGCGATTCACACTTTCATTGCGCCGAGCGAATTCTTGAAGAACAAGCTCGAACAAATGGGATTTAAGAAGCGCATCGTACATATTCCTAATTTTATTAAGATAGCCAATGTTATTCCGTCATATAATCCTGCGGAGAGAAGTGTTGTCTTTTTTGGAAGATTGTCACATGAAAAGGGGATCACGACGCTGATCGAGGCTATTAGAGGGTTGGACATCAAATTAAAGATCATGGGGGATGGACCGTTAAAAGAAGCGTTATTTGCTATGGTTAAGGAAGAAAAGATCAGGAATGTTTTGTTTTTGGGATATAAATCGGGGGATGACCTCAAAGACGAGATCCACCGCTCTATGTTCGTTGTTATTCCATCTGAATGGTATGAGAACAATCCTTTGTCTGCGTTGGAAGCGTTTGCGCTGGCGAAACCTGTTATTGGGGCGAGAATTGGCGGGATCCCGGAGTTGGTTCAGGATAATGTCACTGGATCAACATTTGAGTCTGGTAATGCTTCGGACTTAAGAAGCAAGATCATAGAACTTGCGGATAAGCCAGATAAAATCGTCTATATGGGGAAGAAAGCCCGGCTGTTTGTTGAGGGGCAGCGGGATCCTGAGATGTATTATCAGCAGATCATGGAAACTTATCAGACAGCGATACAGGGTGGTGCATGCGTTTGTTAATACTTGTTTCTTTTTTTCTGCTTATTTCGCCACAAGTAACCTATTCCTCTACTTATATTCAAATTTCTGATGGTCCTGGCACAAAAGTTAATCAACGCATTTTTGGATCTAATCTTCTTGATTATGATCCAACAACGTTTGAAGATTCTGCGAAAAAATATTTTGGAAATTCCGACTATGGGGCAGGAATATGGGATGCAAGATTTGGTTCGCCTGTTGATTTTGTTATAAAAGCGGGGAAGGAAATTGGGATTTCGGTCGTACGTTTCCCGGGAGGATGTGGAACTCATCATTATGATTGGAAACAAGGAATAGAGAAGAATAGGAAAGGCTTTCTTTTTGGAATTGATGAATTTTTGTTCGTAAGTAGCAAACTTGGAGCTGATCCTATATATACTGTTAGTTTTTTTGATGGCAGCGAACAAGATGCTGCGGATCTTATTGAATATTTAAACGCGGTTGATGATGGTTTTCATAAGTGGGCATCAAAGAGGACGAAGAACGGGCATAAGGAACAATATAACGTTAAGTTTTTTGAGATTGGCAATGAAGAATGGCATGGTGATCACCGCAAGATCAAGCAAGTTCTTCCAAAGGAATATGTCAGTAAATATTTAAAATATTATGCAGCTATGAAAGCTGTAGATCCGAATATTCTTATTGGCGCTATACTAAATAATGATGATTGGAACAAAAGCGTGATCTCTGCCATTGGCGATAAAGTTGATTTCGGCATTATCCATATTTATCCCACCCCAGCCTGGGCCAAGCTCCTTGAAACCATGCCGGCAAGTCAAATATTCGGCGTGGCGCTGGCTCAGCCTGAAACTGTATACCAACCGCTTTTTGACGAAACACGTGCGCTTTTCAAAAAATACAGCGGCCGCAACATTCCTTTAGCCATTACTGAATTCAACGGCGGGTTCGTTCAAGACAAGCCGGTGCCATATCGCTTTACAATGGGCAATGCTTTGGTTAATGCAGAATTACTGCGGCTTTTCATGAAGCCCGAGAATAATATTATGATGGCGAATCACTGGAATTTTGTGAATGAATACTGGGGTATGATCTTCAACGGGTTCAATGGCAACCCCAAGGACCTTTATAAGCCTTACTTCAAACGCCCTAATTATTTCGTCTTTGAAATGTACGCCAAACATTTCGGGACCATGTTGGTCAAGGCGGATGTTAAGGGTGAAACGTATGATATTGGACAGTTCGATGAAGCAAAAACCTTCCTGAAGCGGATCAAGACGGGTACACTCATCAAGCCAAATTTGCTCGGCGGCGACTGGCGGGTTACGGACCTTGAGGGTGTGTCGGTGGACCAGAAGGATGGTAGCCTGGCGATCGACTTTCAGGCGCCCAAAGAATTTAATTATTATCATGCGTCCAAGAGCGCGCAGGTCGATCCGGGAGCATTTTACAGGGTGTCAGGGTATATCAAGACCGAGGCGTTGGAGGATGATGTCGGTATCGGCCTTGAGGTGCAGGATGCCCGCGGCTGGACGCTGACGCATTCCGCTGATGCGACGGAAACGGTGCGCGGTACGTCGGATTGGCAGTATGTTGAGGCGGTTTATCCAACGCTTGCGGATGCCAAAGCGGTCAATGTGATCGTACGGCGCATTGGGGATAAGGGGCCGCTGAAGGGCCGGGCGTATTTCAGGGATGTGAAGCTGGAGAAGTTCATCCCGTCCATTGACAGCAAGATCCCGTATTTGTCGGTCAATGCCAGCAAGAATGCCGATGGCAGCAAGGTCTATTTGATGGTCGTTAACAAGGACCTGGATAAGCCGCAGACGGCGACGATCGCGCTGGAGGGGTTCTTGCCGGCCGGGAAGGGCCAAGCGTGGGTGTTGAACGGGCCGTCCGTGGTAGCGACCAATGAAGAAAAGAATGATAATGTCAAGGTGAGGCAGAGGGCGTTTGATGTGCCGGGGGCTACGTTTGAGTTTACGTTTGAGCCTCATTCGTTGACGGCGATTGAGATTGAAAAGTTAAGGACCCAAAATAACAAACACTAAGCAAACAATTTCATGATAACGAGATTATTAAGTTAGTAAATATTAAACGCTTTGCAGTAAGCACCCATAAAAACAGATATAGTAAGGAGATATCAAACAATGTTTTGGGAATGGCCCGATGGATTAATATGGAGACTGACACATGGCATTACTGAGCGATTTCGCAAGGAGAAGTATAATACTTTTTGTTCTTTGATGTGTCCGAAGTCAGATGAAACGATTTTAGACATTGGTGTTAGTCGTCACTCTGGCAGGTCAACGAATTTTTTGGAGATGTGGTATCCTTACCCAGAGAAGATTACTGCTTTGGCGGTTGATGAGGAAAATAAATTTCTAGATTTTAAGAAAGCTTTTCCAAAAGTTACGCTTGTCTTCGGTGACGGACGCGGGTTGAATTTTAAAGACAATCAATTCGATATCGTTTTTTCTAACGCAGTGGTTGAACATGCTGGAAGTGTAAACGAGCAGAAGCGATTTATTCATGAAGCAGTTCGTGTTGGGAAGAGGGCATTTATTACAACCCCTAACCATTGGTTTCCTATCGACGCTCATACATTATTGCCATTTGCCCACTGGCTACCAGTAAAGTATCGGTTTCCTATTTATCGAAAACTCGGTCGTTCTTATTTTGCGGATATAAATCATTTAAATCTATTAACTCCTCGACAATTTCTTTCACTTTTTCCATCAAATGTTAATGTCAGATTAATACGGCAAAGGATTTTGGGGATAACGTCCAGTATGCTGGCTGTAGTAACCAAATAACCTTGTTTGACATGTTTTTTTATTTATTCATAAAGTAACAAAAACTACACAGAGATGTAGCACGCAACGTCCTTGCGAAAAAATTGAAAGCATCATTTATGGC
>CAIYES010000387.1 GCA_903925275.1 uncultured Bacteroidales bacterium | reverse complement strand
GGGTCAATATCATTGGTATATTCATCGGCCCAAACGATAGAATTTTTAGCCCGGGAAGCCTTTCTTGAAAGGCCGACATGAGTACCTGAATTGAGGTTGAACGCAGGCATATTATGGAAAAAGAGGTTTGACAATGACCAGGCCAATTGACTTTTACCGGACTGCTTTTCACCGAAAAGGAACAGGTGAGGAAAGATTTTATATTTCTCATAGATAAGATCGCGGAAAACGGTAGCGATGGCGAAAGAGACAGCGATCGTAGCATTGCTGCCATAAACATCTGTCATAAGTTGCGACCACTGGCCGAAAGAACAGGGAGCTTCATTATAAACAAAATAGCGGTCGTTTTCATACTCATCATCATCCTCTCTGACATTGCTGTACACCACTGAGAAGGCCGGAGAGAAGTACCTTTTATCATTATGGGATGTTATCCCGAATTCATTTACAGGCTGCCAGGAGCCGTTGTAGATGCCATTGGCGAAAGCGTAAAATCCTTCACGCTGCCAGCCTAAAGTTTTGAGTTCATCACACTCTGGGAAATCATTTGAGATAAATTTCAATATTTTAAGATAATGAGCTTTGCCACCTGTCCAGATAAAGTTTCCTTCACCATAAACATAAGCCTGGAACTGCTCAACTGAAATAAAGTTCTTTGATGGTATGTCAATGATCTTTGAATCGCCATGTTCATTGGTGATACGAACAAGGCGTTTGTTGTCGATTTTAGAATAGATATGGTATAAGGGAATAATGATAAAATTTGATCCGCAAACCGGACCTCCCTCTTTGGTATGGAACCAATAACAGTTTTTCCTTACGAACCATCCTTGTTTATGTTCGGGGTCATTTTCATCTTCGATGAAGTCAGCTACCCTTGCAAACTTTGGTTTTTTAGATTCATCGGATAGTTTCTTGAAAGTGTCCGTGAAAATCTTTTTTGATATTTTGAACTTCTTGGAAACGTATTTGAAGAACAGATCAGCCAAAGCTGGATCTTTGAGTTCAATAAAGTTCTGACAGATTACTGAAATTGCATCGGATTGCTGAAAGATATTGTCACCGGCTTGGGTGAGCAACAATTCAGCTTCGGTACAAATCTTTTCTTTTTTGCCGGCATTTGTCTCAAGGAGATCGATATTTTCATCCACGGAATATTCCTCCTAAATCATTAACACCAAGAGCCATTATTTGATCAACCAATTTTACTCTCTCCTCAAACTGATCAGTCAATTTCAAATGAGTGAGTACGGAAATATGCATGTTGATTTCTCTCTCATGAGCCAGGGCAGCTCGCAAATAGGTGTTTTCTTCTTTGAGTGCATAATTTTCTTTAAGCACCCAATTGAGATTTTGCATGTAATCCCAGGCGTACTTCATAATATCACTGGTCCTTTTCCAGAATTTCCAGGATTCAGTCTGTCCCGTTTTTAATTGGGAATTAGCCAATAGGGAATTGACTTCATGGATCCTGTCCATGAGCATACCGGGGGCACCCTCGTAGAGTGAGCGCTGTAGTTTTACCATAATAATTGAATTGGTTATTTTGGGAGGGGAGTGATCGTGTGTGGCCTGGGGCTGATAAATTGTTTAATCACCCCCGTTGAGAATTTTCTTTTCAGAATCAATAGCTGCAATAAGCTCACGTACACGATTCTCAATACGGGTTGGAGCCAAAGGGAGCCGTTTGCCATACTTGTCGGTATGCATATAACATATTTTATAACCGTCTTGACTCTGAAGTTCCTGAATGAGCGCTGAATAATTTCTCAACGCATCCCGTAAAAGATCGAGGTCCATCCTCGATGTATTTGAAAATGTTTTCATAAAATGTCGTTATTAAGGTTTCCAAGTGTTTGAATGAGATAGTTCATCTGAACTGATTTTTTTCGC
>CAIYES010000386.1 GCA_903925275.1 uncultured Bacteroidales bacterium | reverse complement strand
CTGTTGGGACACGCCATGCGGTGGGGACACGCCTTGCGGTGGGGACACGCCTTGCGGTGGGGACACGCCTTGCGGTGGGGACACGCCATGGCGTGTCCCTACGGTCCCATCATCGGTTGCCCGTAGGGCCATGCCATGGCATGGCCCTACATCAAGCCTTATCCCGTCAACGACCATCATCAGTTTTTTCGACATTTTTTCAGGACGAAGCTCCGAAAATGCTTTCGCATTAATTACTTTGTAGAACGTGAAGAACAGAGCAATATCCAGTGTCACTTTCAGATCATCTTCACAAACGTGTTTCCCTTTTTCTTCAAAATACGGGTTGATTGCTTCAACCATATTTGATTTACTCAAGTTATCATTCGAGGCAAGCATTTTAGAAGCTGAAGAGAAGATCAACTTCTGATGATTCGGGGGTTCCACCCTTGGCGGCGGGACTCCCGTTTTTAATGAGCGTAATAATCTATAGGAAAAGTTTCATACCCGTGGTGCAAAAAGAAACTCCCAGGTTGATCAGTCCAACAGTGTTTCATACCCCATCCTGGGGCTTATGCCAGACAATCGTAAAGATCTCCGCGATAATCTTCTTATACAAACCCTGGACTTCCGCATTCCAAATCACCTTGAACCTGTTTTTACCTCCAGGCCAGTTCAGGCAAATCTTTTCCAGGTTGGCCCGGAAACAGCGGATGTTGTCATATAGCTCAAGACTTTTGAAAAAAACCGGTTCCATCAGAAGTTCATCGAGTTTTTTCAAATCCTGTAGTAACGACTGGCGGATTATTTTTGTCTCAAGAGGAGTTGCTTTTGACATGTATTCTGCATTCAGCAGTGGCCGGACACTGATTTTAATTCCACGAATAATCCTGTGCGACAGAATGATGCGCTTCAGTGATTCTTCATCGAACAATTTTGTGTATGGAACTGTTTGTTTCCAAACTGCGTCTTTATGATCTTCTTCCATCAATTGCTGAATAATTTTGATATGCTCCTCAGAAAGAGGTACACCGGGGAAGAAATCACCAATACGATCAAGTGCATTCCTGATATCCCTTACATTCCCCGGCCAGCTCATCGTGGTCAAAAGTTTCAGGAATTCCTTATTCAGGGGTGGTGTGTTCTTCAAAACGTTCGTCCAGATATGAGAGGCTATCATCGGAATATCCTCAGGGAAATCCGACAGCGGTTTTGTTCGGATAACAAACTTTTCAAGCCGGAAAAAGAGGTCAGACCGAAAGGTCTTTTCTTCCATCATTTTATGCAGATCCTTGTTGGTTGCTGCAATCACACGAACATCGAGCGTCTTGTTGTCATTTGATCCCAATCTCCTTGTCTCTTTTTTATCCAGTACCCGCAATAGTTTCGACTGACTGATCAGTGGCATGTCTCCTATCTCATCAAGAAAAATCGTACCTCCATTAGCCGACTCAAACAACCCTGCCCTGTCTTTCCTGGCATCGGTGAAGGCTCCTGTGACATGACCAAATAACTCCTCCTCAATCATTGATTCCGGTATTGCAGCGCAATTGACGATAATAAATGGCTTCCGGTTTGTGACGGAATATTTGACAAGTTGTTCGGCAATCAGCTCCTTGCCTGTACCGCTTTCCCCCAGGATGAGAACTGGTTTTGACTTTTTGGTCAACATATAAATCATTGCTCTGTTGATCTTCAGGGATGGTGAATTTCCGACAATGACTTTCCCGATCTCCTGAACAACCGGCAAATGTGATAAGGATTCTGCCCAGTTCAGGGTCAGATCCTGCTTTCCGGATTCATTCGTTTCCTCTGATTTCAGGTATGTCTCTGCTATCTGAATAAACACTTCATCCTCCAGCGAAATGAGACATACCGGGTTATTCTCTTTGAAAAACCTTGTTGAAAACGGTGTCAGCATTTTTTTGACTGCACTGGAATCCGTTTGAGTCAAATGAATCAACCTTGGAACCGTAGCGTTGTCCTGCTTGTGATCGAGTTGCAGTGCCCTGTAAAGTTCTATACCGTCTTTCCTGGATGGCCGCTCAATGCAATTGAATTTCCGCAACAGGTTAAAAATTTCAGGAACAGCAGAATGCCTGATGACCACAAAAGTATTATTGGGCGGGAGGTTGCCCTTAAACTGATCATTTGAATTTACGCTCCAGTCAAAAAAAGTTTTTGTTACTTTTCCCGGGACGGATTGTGAGAAATGGATCGCTTTCATGGTGGTTGGTTTGGTTGGAGAGCAAATTCAATCAAGTTCCCGTTGCAATTTTATATCTCAACCACGATCTCAACCATCGTGATTTTATAAAACACTGATTTTCAAGCACAAAACTTTTGTGTATGGTTTGTGGCATAACAATTGAGAAACGAGTAGTATCAAATGAGCAGTGCAGATACATGAAACGGTCGCTTATTAAGAAATCATAACGGGCATATCAAGGAACATCATACGATTACAAAATTAAAATTAAAATCGTTTAGGCAATTACCAGTATGAAAAAAATTACACCAACCACTAACCAACCACCAATATGGAAACCACAATCAGACAAGCAACGATAGGAAATGTTACGGTTTACAAGAGCGAACCATTTGATCCTGTGAACAGTTACTTCAGCAGTTTTATCGGGAGGAGAAACGAACTAAGGCTCATCACTGCATCCTGGATTTCCGGGGCACACAAAATGCCACTTAACCCAATTTTGATAGGGGTGCCCGGAATCGGCAAGAACCGGCTGGTCTATGAAATAGCAAAAAAGACCAGCCATAAACTTTTTATCTTCCAGGGACATGAAGATGTAACTGCCGAAGAACTATGCGTTTCCGTTAGATTTGGAAAGACCAGCAATACCATGGATTACATATTGTCTCCCCTCGCCACAGCCATGATCGAAGGCGGGATTTGTCTCTTGGATGAAATTGGCAAATGCAGACCCAAAGCCCTCGCATTGCTGGTGAGTGTGCTTGATGAGCGCAGATATATCGATTCGAACCTGCTGGGTGAACGCATCCATGCGCATCCCGGATTCCGGTTCATTGCGGCGACCAACACTACAGATATCAATCTGCTGCCGGAGTTTATTCTCTCGCGCATGCGACCACAGATCAATGTTGGTTACCCATCGAAAGATGAGATAGACGACATCCTCCGCCGGGAATGTGATGGATTGAACAGTGAGGTGGATGACCTTATCGATCTTTTCTGGGTTATGTGGCGGGAACACACAGGACAACTGGGCAGTATTGCACCACGCGATGCGCTATATCTTTTCGGACTCGCCTCCAGGTTGAGCGCAATTGGTGAAACTTCCGAATATGCTGAACATGGTAATGCAATCTCAGGCATTGCTGATACTTTTCCGGATAAAGGCCTGCATACGGGGATCAGTCGGGTGCATCTTGAAATGGCCTTCCATAAGCTCTTTACCGAACCTAAACTTGAAATACCCATAAGAATATAGTTCATGCAAACCGTGAATGATAATTATGGGTATTCCATATGACCAATAAAATAGAAATTATTAACATATGAAATGGCATAAATTATGGTACCAGAAATTAACATCAGGGGAAGTATCCTGCAGGCAATACCTGCCATTCATTACCGGTCGGTATTCGCAGCCAAAGTTAATGCGGTTTGCCGACATAAACTGAAAAGACCCGAAGCCATCGCAGTGGAACTGGGCCCCGGGGTTACCTCAGAATTGACTTCATGGCTGAGGGAACTTGGTTGCGGCAAAAGCAAGGGCATTTTGCTCCCAAACATGCTTGGTTTGCTGATAAAGAACAGGTTGATTCATCCACAGTACAGGAGAACTGCACTATTTCTGCAAGAGTATTATCGCATGTCTCTGAATGAAATGCCGGCATCAATTCGTAACAAGTTTCTTAACTTCTCCGATCGCTACATGATCAGCCTTTGTTCAACCGACTCTATCATTGAGGCGATCAGGTGTGGGATCGAACTTGATATTCCGGTTTTTGGCGTAGACCTCGATGAGTTTGCATCGGGTCAGGAAAAGGATAGTCAAATCGAAGAGCCGAAGGCAAGCGCATTCAATCTGTCCCAATATGTTTCACGAAACGAAAAAATCGCTGCATTGGCCAGGGATCCCTATATTGATCAACGAAGGGAAATAGTCATGGCTGCCAGATTGAAGTACCTCATGGACCAGCACAAACATGTCCTGTTCACAGGGGGGCTCGCCCATTGGACTCAAATTACCACTTTGATGCAGGATTCATTAATTAAACCTGCTGATATTCCGGACACCGGCAATCCAAAACTGAACATCGAAAGAGTGATTATTCACCCGGGAATGTCGCTGCGATTCTCAGACAACTTTCCGGTTATGTCAACAATTTACGAACAAAACAGGCAGATTGCAGGTATCAGCGGACATCAGGAGGTTAAACTTCCTGATTACCAAATTATCTACAGAGAGATCATTCAAAAAGCCACCGAGACATTTTTTGGCAATGATGATGGAGTTACCGGCGAGATAAAGGAAGCTGTCGAAAGCAGCCATCTTCCCGATTTGGATTGGATCCTTTCAAACCTGCGCCTGATCGGTCAGAGAAGTGCACCCTCGATCAGCGAAATTCTGGAAGTTGCCGGTGGGAAAATGCCTGAAAAATTTTGCAAGTGTCTTACAAAGGCGATCATGGATATCCGGCGTGAATGGGCTTCTTCATTGCAATTCCCTGATCTCAGGGTCATAGCGCCGGTAAATGGTGAAGGCATCGAAACAGGAACATATCATCTCATTAAAACTGAACAGGATGGAGAGAATCGGCATGTCATCACCGACAAGGAAAAAATCAACATCAAGGCCAACAATTCTGAACAAAGTTCTGAAAATAAGATAAACCACTGGTGGAAGTGGACTGATGAACCGAAAAAAAGAAAGGATAAAATACATTTTTGCCCATGGATTTGGCCTCCGTGTGAAGCTCTTTTATATGGTACGGCTGCCCGTGCCGCCAAAATCACAAATGTTCGTGTGATGGAAAAAGAATCAACCATCTTCGAAGGTTCTATTGGTGATGGCCCGGATCTGAAATCCACTATACGTTCAATTATCCGCGGTGAAAACAGGATTTATGTGAAAACCGCTTCCTTTCGAAAACGCCCGCATATCCCGGACGGGAAACACCCCGACCCGTCGGTATTTATATTTTCCGGTGAAGAAACAGCAGAACCTCCACACTGGTCATTGTTGTTTGCCGGTTCAAGCGTTGGGGACCACGTTTCAGACAAGGCAAGATTCAGAGAATTTTGTAGTGACCGGGGCTCAGCCTTCGTCTCCACGATTACCCTTGAACAGTCATGTTCCGTACCGCTCAACCTTGTTTCGAGTGTAAATTCAATGTCGAGGCTGGCTGGCATAACTATCTTCGGTAATCCCTGTATCAATGCCATTCAGGGGGCTAAATGGCTGGAAGACAATGATTTTACATGTTGTCCTGTTCTTTCATCACATTATTCCGGTGGCTTCGAATCACTGATTGCCTATTATGAAGCAAATCATAGGTTGTCAATTTCGCCTGAAGACTGGCAAACTGCTTTAATCCTTTTTGCCCTTCCCTATGCACACGAACAGGTTGTCATCATTGCTCCAGAACATTACAAACCTTCGAACATACTCTACAAGGAGGCTCACCAGCGAAACATCAGCCTATCGCTGGTGCCACAAAGCTTCTTCCCGGCAGAAAAGATAGACGAGATGCGTAACCGGTACGCTGTAATGCCCATGGATAAAGATGGCAGCACGTTTTCACCTGAAGTTGAAAAGGCTCTTGGACAGCAGAGTACCCAATATTACAACATGCTTCCTCTCTATATGCAGAAGCAACTAAAAACCAACTATTGAAACATACAAGAAACGACAAACTTTATGATAGTTGATCAAGGAGATAATATCAGCAAGAAAGACAGGATATACTTCGACGACATGTCGGTATTGGCAGGTATCTACAGTTGGGAACCCACGCTGACCGAAACCCCTGCCGATGTTGTTGACCAGTGGGTTTCAGGTTCTGAGATGAACCAGGACTATAAAAAGGTCCTGGTCGATTTAATGTGCAGCAACATCAGAATAGCAATTAACCCTGACAGGGTGAATGAGGCCTGTTCGTTTCTGGAAACGGAATTATTGGCAATGCCTGAAGATTCGATTGAAACAATCATCCCCTTGCTGGGGTTGTGGAAATTCAAATGTCTTACTGATGCGGAAAAAGGAGAAGAAATTTACGCCAGGGCTGATCGGTTGATGGAAAAATATCGCATGGATGCTGATGAAAAATTAAAAGACAAATGGGTTCGCTTATCCAGACGAGACCGTAGTGCCGAACATCAGTATCAATGTGTTCAGAAAGGAGTACCCCTCTTTCCACTATTTGATCCGGACGGGCTGGAGCTCATATCGCCGAAGCATGACTCCGCATTTCGGTTACGTTCTGAGGCGCTTGACCATCTTGTTGGGAAAAGATTTGAGGAGGCTGAAAAAATATACCTCCACCTGATTGAAATTGGTTTTGAAGTCCCCGGAACATATTGTCACCTTGCAAGGTTATACCTGCTATCAAACCGTGACAGAATGGCCAGGAAAATGGTTACAAGAGCATGGAAATTGCGCCGGGATGCAAAAGTTTATGCAATTCCCCGGATTCTCTTTTTCAAAATATTCTTCTGTTTGTGCGGCAACACAAATCCAGGGTATTGGATCCGGAAAATGAAAACCATTTTATCCGATTGCGACTGCACCCTGAATTGGGATGTCAATTTAACGATTGAAGCAGTAAAACCGAAGCTTAATGCGGAAACTACTGAGTTTTTGGTGGCTTTGTCACAGGTGATTAGCGGTGATGCCGAGAAAGAAATCATGCTGGGGTACAATTTATGGAAACAATCAGGAAAAATTGCAACAATGATACATGATATACACAAAATATTACAGAAATGAACGACATTGAAAAATTGAAAGGCCTGGTACTTGCCCCGTATATTATAAAGGCCACTACGCTGATTGGCGTCAGGAGAAAAGTCGGAGGCAACCAGTTCAGGCATGCCTTTGCTACGCTGGCTATCCTGCTGGATTACAAAATGTTTTCCGATCCCATACTGCTCAAGGCATCGGTCATACACGACCTCTTCGAGGATTGCCCGCAAACTAACGAACAGGATATCCGGAACATTGATGAACACTCAAACCAGGTGGTCGACCTGGTGCTTGAAGTGACCAAATCAACTAAAGTGACCAAGGCTGAATACCTGAAAAACATTCTGGAAAATGGAACAGTCAATGCAAAAATACTGAAAGTCGCCGACCGCATCAGTAATCTGACCGACCTTCACCGGGATAATTACCCGAAAAGTAAAATGAGCCGTTACCTGAACGAAACGGAAACGTATGTACTGCCAATGGCAAAGCAGGTAAGCAAGGATATGGAGACCGAACTCAGCGACCTTGTTCGGACCCGACGCGTCCTGTTGAGTTTCTTAAGATATCCGGGTGTGCTGGGGAACAAGCAATTGTGAGGAAAGTTAAACCAGTTGGGATCAAGAGGAATTTCCGGGGAAGGTCACACCCCTCCGCACCCTGATTTTCGGTTTTACACCGGGTTTGTCAATGGTAGAAATTTTCACCTTCTGTAGCTTCCTTTTCTTTAGCAATTTATAGACGATTGGGGGGGTTACTTTGAGAATCTCACCAACTTCTTCAACGGTTAGGATTTCATCGGATTTGGTTTGGGGTTTCCTTTCACCCATCATTTTTGGAAATTCTGATTCGATAAACCATACTGAAAGTCGGGTTAGGGTGTTTAGCTTTCAAAGGCCTTAATAAACTAATGCTAAATACATTATAATACTATTATTCAGGTATTCGCACTATTTCAGATAGCGTGAAAGTAGTGCGTGAAAATCTTCTTTAAGAGAATCTATAGAAATAAAATCAGTAGCTCCACATTCACGCATCCTTTCATATTCAGGCATTCTGAAAAAAATAATGATTGGTAAATTCCGGAAGTATTCCCCTTCCATAGATCGAATCAAACGTGTGGCTTCATATCCATCCATAATCGGCATCATAGGATCCATCAGAACAATATCATAGATGTTTTCAGACACCATTTTCACCGCCATTTTTCCATCCATTGCAAAATCAGTTGAGCCCTTCCACTGATTTATTAAATGGCTGGTATAACGCAGCAGGATTTTGTCGTCATTTACAATCAGAACACGCATACCTTCAAGACTATTGAGCATTTTCGTCATTTCGATCAATTGTTATTTTAATTTCCAAAATTAATCACAATTGTACCAAACAATACTATTCATGTATACTTTATATAATGTCTGATACGATGCTAAATAGACGCCTTGCGGTGGGGACACGCCTTGCGGTGGGGACACGCCATGGCGTGTCCTGCAGCACTTGTTTCGCCCAGCGGCTTGCCATCTTGAATTTCCGGCGTATTGATAACTGTGACTCCGTGGGCGGGTTATTGTTTTTCTTAGGCATCGGCCCCAGGGTGGTAACCCCGTCGCGGTTGCGATATACCATCTAATCACCAAACTTGCCGCTGAAATTTTTCGTCAGGGCATTTCTTCTTGTTTTAGACATGGTTTTAAAATTTAAAGGTTAATAACTGTGATCCCGGCCGGAATCTGGGTATTTGTACAAATGCTTTCATCAGGTTAACTGTTTATGTGACAACAGGTTTGTTATTGAATTCGCGACAAAGGTAAACTGAAACAACAGCCTGGGGTAGTGTAAAAGGGTGTATACACCCCATGTAACGATTTGATATATAATAGATAATGTCGAATATTTTGCATTATTGGTGCGTTTTGTTCAGTCTTCCTGTATGCTTTGTTCAGTCTTCCTATATGTTTTGTTCAGTCTTCCTGTATGTTTTGTTCGGTCTTGTGCATGGGGTCATTATACAATGTTCATGCAACCATTATCGTCGCTACCTTTATCCTGGCTTTATCCTGGCTTTATCCTTGCTGAAAGGTATAATCTTTGGCTCCTGCTGAAAAACATTGCAGGGAGGACAACAGTTAATACTTCTGTAACCTTTTCAGGTTCGGGGTGTATCTCAGCCAACGCTGAAGCTCTGCTTCCACCTGTTCCAGCGCTTCCGGAGATGGATTGTCAAAATTGTTCCTGAGGCTATGGGCACTGAGGTTTTCCTGGTGATCGGTGCAATAGGCTGCTGCGACCCGTCGACACAGTTCGCTTACGTTGGGGCGTTCGATCAATTCGCGATCGCAGGCCACCCGCAGGAGGACACTGCGAAATGGAACTGGAAACATAGGAGTTCTTGACCACCCGCTGCCGATTTTTGTTGACCATCATATCTTTCCAACAATCATCAATGGGAGATGGTCAGATTGCTTCGGCGAAGGTTGGTCAAAGTGACAGGCATGGCCACCGCATGTCTCTTTTTAAAACAAAAACCGTTGTTAATGTTTTAAGTGGATCATGCATATGTCGCAAAACCAAATCCTCTCGCGGTCCACCTGTCTGATTGTCCCATTTGCGGGATTCATCATACATCGAGGATCATTCAAGCAATGGTCCAAACCAAGATTGTGCCCGATTTCGTGCAAACATATCTTATCAAGTCTTTCCAGTAAAACAGCATTGGGAACAAGATTACCGTCAGTTCTCCGTAATCTGAAAGTCGACACCACACAAGTGGTTCCAGGCATATAGCCCAGCCCAAAAATCCCCAACTCCGATGATTTTTCGGTTCTGCACGCAATGTCCTCAGTTGTTAAAATCAGCACATAATCTTTGGAGTTATACTTATCCAAAATTTTACTGGCCTCGTATCTCATCTGGCTAGCAGCCATGATGTCGTCCGTTGGTTTCACCTGAGGCAAAACAACACAATCATATCCGTAAAACTTTTTAACCGCAGATACTACTTCGTTAACGTATTCTGCGTTCACATACCCCAATGGCTGGATATGTATGACTTTCTTTTCAGGACAGGCGTTTTTTACTTTTTCCCGGGAAGATAATTTACTTACTACTGTCCGATGATCATCCTTATTGCATCCGCTGCAGGAAAGAAGAAGGAGTATGATACTTGATACGATCAGTTTTTTCATGTTTATGCAGTTTTTCTCACGTTGTTATGAAACATATTCGGTTCCAGTAGATTGAGATATAACCGGCTATGGTTATATTCAGCCACCGGATTTCTCTTAGCCAGCCTACCATATTCATGGAGGACATTTTTATAAAAAACTACTGGTGGCTCGTCCAGGTGTTTTGCAACGATTTCGGAAAATCCATAGTTGGATTCATCAACCAGATCCTGTGTGCTTCCCACGCCAAAGTACTGGCATTCTGACACCTCACTGCAGAACATTCCGCTGAAGAATCCAGTGAGACCATGATCCCGGACGAAACAATCGGCATTACACCATATATAAACATTGCCGGCCTTTCTCCCGAGTGATCGGACAATAGCTCTGTCAATGATGTACGGATATGCATCAGGAAACCGGCCAACGGAAAACAACCCCAGTTGCGACCCATGGCCAAGCATCATGACCCGGTCGTGACAGCGAATCTGTTTCTGCACTTCGGCCCTGGTCATGCCGCCGGTGATGACCGTTTTATCCGACAGACTGGCGTAAATACCACAGAGGAATGTGGTGGAATCGTCCTGCGGATGGATGATGAGCGTTGTTTTCATAGGTTAACGTGTTTAATGATTAATTGTTTTTCTGCCAGATACCTGATACAGGCATCACAGTTTTGAGCCGCCCAGGCTCTGGCCTGAATCTCAAACGGATTTTTCCAATATCCATATTTGTCTGTAAATTCATGGTAGTGTTTATATTGCTTGTCTGTTTGCGATTGTGCATAATGCATGACTTCATGAAGGACAGTGTTCACAAGGGACGGGATGTCGGGATTGGATTTCAGATAAATAACCACCTCTGTATTAAAAACCCCTGCAAATTTTCTGTGCTTGTAATAATAAATTTTGAAAGGAGGATATTTCTTGATGTTTTTATCAGCGAGAAAGGAACCCGTAAACTTAACGGATTCAGAAACTAAACGGGTGTACGGTACATTTGGTTTCCAGGCATTGGTTGTAATGCTCCCACCGATGAGATTCTTCAATACAAAAAGAGCTGTTGTGGTGAAAATAAATACACCCAGACCCAGCAGAAGCGCGTTCATTATTCCTTCCATATTACGCCCTGTTGCAGGTGACAAATCCGATCGGATTCCTTTGATTTATGGCATTTGACTGCAGATCCTGTTCAATGAGCCGGGACAATACGGCTCCGGTATTCCCCGGTTCTCCCACCATCAGATGGATGTCATATTTATCTCTCAGCTTGCGGATTTGAGCCGGTGTAACGGATTGGTAGCAGGACAGCAGGGTATGAACCTCTGTGTTCGAACATTCCGGAAACTGGCGGCAAAAAATAGACTCAAGCACATTTATCGGAGGTGACATGACCTCTGTGATCGTATGAAACCGGCGGTGTAATGCAGGATCAAAGTTACCATTGACAAAGCTGAAGTTGCTGCAGCAGATCAGGATGCCTTTGAACTTATCAAGGCTCATCAACAACAGCGAAATTAGGTTGTTGTTCATTTGTGTGACATCGCCCTGGGAGTTTGCCTGACGTTTATACAACAGCGATTCAGCCTCATCAAGGACGATGAGGGGCGTTACTTCAAAGTGATCATATGCAGTCTCTGCTTCACTGAACAGCTGAACCAGGTTCTTTTCACTATCGCCGACATAACAGGATAAAATCCCGGCAATATTGGCAGAGAGCACAGGCCTGCCAGTCTTTTTGGCCAGGTGGTTGATGAATGCAGTCTTTCCGACCCCGGGAGCGCCCGTTAGCAGCACTGTGAGCCTTGGAACCTTCAGCCGGATCTGTTCGTAAGTGTCTCTGCTGACCATATTCTCAATCAGCCTGAGGTCAGGATTGTCATGAATATATGTTTCATCCGGAATCTGATCTGGCATCAGCAGCGTCAGCCGTTTCGGATAAAATGTTTGGGTGCCTGACGACGACCCGGAAGCGCATAGGCCCTGGATACTCATATCAGTGAGTTTCAAGTCTTTGGTGATGTAATGCGCTTGAACAAAGCATAGATAGCCTTTTAGGATCAGACGATTTTTCCCGGAAATAAAATTCTTTTGCAGTTTAAATCTGTGATAAGAGTCATTTGATACAATAGAAGCGGCTGATTCCACATCTGTTGGTTCCCCGAAGAGCGTGTAGTTACGGACTGCCATACAAAGGATTACTTCTTCCTGTTTCGACAACTTTTGTCTGCGTAGCCATTTTATCTCGGGCGTGGAAGCATATTCATCGATCTGGTTGGTCAGCTTTCCAAACGTTTCATCATCCGGAAAATTCCGTGCCTCCTGCAGAAGAACATTAAAGTCCTTCAAAAATTCATCCATGGAGTCCATCTTCCGGATGAAGCATTTTCTGTTAAAACTCAGGATCCCTGTCATGCAATTCTGAGATAATACATACCCTTTTTCGTTATTTCCGTAATCCGATCCTTCCAGTACAATGAGATGCTTCTTAAGTAGAAACTTAAGAGAATTGTTCAATTTTACGCAACTTTGAAGGTCGGGACTGAAATAATTGACCAGTTTTTTTAATTCTATACCTTCATCGAAGGCGAGCTTTGCTTCAATGAAGAAACACAGGATGATAAGGTCATACGTATTTTTCAACCCGAAAAACTTCTTGACAAACCTGATCCGGGTATCCTCTGCCAGGGAATACCTTGCATACTCAAACTTGTGCGTCCTGAATAATTTCTGGAGTTCTTCAATGATCCCGCACAACTCTGTGGCTTTCCTGTCTGATTTATTGATATTACTGCTCATATATCTTTACAATTGGTCTTTTCTCAAATGAAACATTCCTTATAAAGAATTTACTGAAGTTGTTTCAGCCTTGTTAAATGTCAGACATCGTCTGAGCAAAATCACGTAGAAATTGCCTCGTGATTTTCATTTTCATTTGGTTATTTGATGTTTTATTCATATATTTTGTATTCGGATGTATTAGTCCCAAACTTTCGGCAAAGTTTTCACTTTTATCGTCATCAGTCGTCTTTTCGCAACCTTGTTTTTTTATGATGATTGAATTATGACATTCAGGAATAGGTACAGCGGAGTTTATGATTTGAAAAACAAACGAACCACAGAGAACAAATCCTTCTTGATAAAAACAAGGTTGTGAAAACAAATGTGCCTTTACAAAAAGCCATATCCTTGCATCCTAATTCAACTAAAACAAGATGCCATGAAAAATAAACGGACTTATTACCACCTGATTCTTGACCGCAGCGGCTCCATGAGCGGCCTGATTGAACAAACTATTGAAGGAGTTAACCAGCAGATCCGCAGGATCAGGGAGGTGGCAGAAAAACTTCCTGAACAGGAACTCATTACTTCATTGACTCTTTTCAACCATCGGATTTCAAAAACATGGAATTATATCAGGTCAGGACAGCTCCGGGAGCTGACCTATGCAGATTTCAGGCCGGATGGGAATACGGCCCTTTATGATGCAATCGGTGTCACAATAAATGAATTACAGGAGGCAGTGGGATCAGAAATAGAAAACGATGAAGCAAGCGTTGTCGTGGTGATCATTACCGACGGATATGAAAACGCTTCAGCTAATTTCACTCACGACCAGGTTGCAACCATGATCGGCGGACTTGAACAATCTGGCAAATGGACATTCAGCTACCTCGGTGCAACGCTTGATGCTGTTGATATTGCTCAAAGTCTGAATATCAATAAAAATAATGCCATGCACTACAATGTGAGCGAAATTTCTGATCTTTACCATAAATTAGGCAACTCAATTGAATTTTACCTTTATAACAAGCAATCGGACAAAATCAGGAAAAGTTTTCTGGAGCCGGAAAAAGTGAATGAAAATGAGTCGGATCAATATTTAAAACTTTGAAGCCTATGAAAATCTTCCTGTTTCGCTCAGATGAGGTCTCAATTAAACTGGTACAATCTGTTTTCAACCGGATCGGTAAACACCCCGGCCCTATAGAATTCATATGGTTGGAAGCCCCGGCCGATGAAGATGAAAATCTGTCTGAACACACCAGGGAGAAGAATGATTATTTGGTGCATGGGGCACCCGATTACAACTCCGTAAAGGAAATACTCACATGGGAGGTGCTTTTCGAACGGTGCGGGAAATACCGGCATGAACACGGTCTCACAAAAGAAGACGTAGTCGTATTGTTTACGGATCATGAAAATACGAGAAGATTTTTTTCAGCATGGGACCCTACAGGCGACCTTAATTTTTTTATCCGAACCTCGGATTGGGAAATATACATCGAGTCTGATCCAAGTTATCCCATCATTTATGAGCTGGCATCCATTCCGCTGGCCATTGCTGCATTTGACAGCATGGAAGAAGCCGAAAAGTGGGGACACCAGGAACCGAGGGGCTGCGTATTTGATTATTGCAGGAAAAAGGCCGAAGTTCAGCTCAGGCTCCGCACGGCGGATATTTGTCCCGACTGCCGTGATTTGCTGATCAGGAGAAAACCAGAACCGGCTCTGGCCAGGCAAATATTCTCAACCTTTGACAGCATCCGAAGCCAGATGTTGTTCCGAACAAGATTTCAACTCACAAAGGCTGAATCCGTCCTGGAAATAGATATCCCGAAACGGAAACTCCGGTTTCCTGAAATGGGGAACCTTGAGCTCAGCCTGGATCCCAGACAGTTGACGGTTTATCTCTTATTCCTGAACCACCCGGAAGGGATTTTATTCAAGAACATCTATAAAAACAAGGAAGAAATAAGAACTATTTACAAGCACCTTTCAGTTACCATCGATCTGGCAAAAATTGATAACGTAATTGAGGCCATACTGAATCCTGTAAAAAATGCGATGAATGAACTGGTAAGCCAGATAAGAGCTAAAATGAAGCTTACTATTGGCGCTGAGTTGTCAGAAAATTATACAATACTGGGAGAAAGAGGCGATAAATTTTCGATCAAAATAAACCGGGATTTAGTGAAATACATAAATGACTAAATATCAATCTGCAATATCATGAACCCTGTGAAATATGGTAAATGCCCGGGAAAACCAATTAACCTCAACAGTATACCTGCTTCCAGGGTATACCTTAATAATCTCGTGACCAGTAAAGGCTTCCATATTCTTTATCACCGGATTGGGTCCTTATACTCCGAAAAATTTCCGGTTGATCATTATGAAATAATGAGCAGTAAGAATGCATATGACGATTTGTATATAAACATATACAGCGAAACGAATGCATGGATCCCTCCCGAAGGATACCTTTTTGATAGCTGCCATGAAATTTCTCTGGATTATTTATATGAAAACAAACTGCAAGATATTGATGAGGCTGAAATCGCCATTGAAGAAAAATATTTTCACAAGAAGGCGGTTTGCAATAACATTGAAGATCATATTAAAAGGGTAAATTCGCTGCCTCCGCTTGAATTATTCCTGGCTAAATCTGACGGCAGAAATGGAAGGGTCAGCAATTTCCCATACCTTTTAATTGATGAATTATTACGTAATAGTTTTATGTTTTCTGATAAACTCCAGAAAAGAGTATTACGGTCAATCAAACCTAGAAATATATCATATCCTTGATTCAATCTTATATATTGCTAAAACCGGGATAACACAGTAAACCAACCAGCAGGATTCTCATTACTGAAAACAGTGAATTCACTATTAACTGAACAAAAGAACTGAAATAAATGGAGACAAAACCTCATGACAATTGGTCAAAATTTTACGACTTTGTATACACAAAATCATTTGGACATGCATATGAACATTTTACTGACGAAACTCTTAAGGTAATAAAAGAAATTTTACCAGACGGGTCAATAATTGACTATGGTGCAGGAACGGGGAGGGTGGCAATTCCATTAAATCAATCCGGCTATGAAATTATTGCGGTTGAAAGAAGTTCTGGCATGGCTTCCGAGTTGATAAAAAAAAGAGACAACCTCAAATTAAATTTCCCGGTTTATAATTGTTCAATATCAGAATATGACAGTAAAAGCTGCGATTTGGCGTTGGCAATATTTACTGTCCTTAGCTATTCCATTACTGACGATGAACTATTCAAAAACCTTGAGAATATTTGCAAACACCTAAAACCAAAAGGGTACTTATTTCTTGATTTACCAGACATGGTGTTTTTCAACCTGACACAATTACCATTCATTCAAACAAAGGAGTGCAGGCGATCAGTGCGATTAATAAACACTAATCAGGACAGTATTTATGTCTATAAGGAATATTGCAGCGGAATTTTTAATGGAGAAAATTTTGAATATACAGATGAATTTCAATTAAAATATTGGGAGTTAACCTATGTGGGAAATCTCTTGAAACAACTTGGGCTCATTCAAATGCCCGGAAATTTTAATCAGTTTGCCAATGGAGGGTCAACTTATAAACTATTCCAAAAACAATAGGCACTGCAATGTATAATGTGTATGAATAACCCCTCAGCAGTTTAAGTGAGTATTTTCGGGAAATTCGTTTTGACCGCAAATAACGGGAAAATAACATAAAAAGAGATTATAAGACAGCAAGTAAACTATTTAAAATAACAATCATGTGCAACATTAAAGATCATCCATTTTTCCAGGAGTACAATCTTCACGAAACAGATATCATCTCGTTGAAGAGTTTGTACAAATCAGGAATAGATATTCATATGCCTGTAAATAAGGGCATTTCAAAAGGCATTGAACTTGAAGTGAGTTTTAAGAATAATGAAAGTGAGTCACTTTCATTATTTAAAAATATTTTAACTGGAAAATATTTATCAACCTCCATTGGTGACCTGGCCGAACGGTTCGAATTTAAGAATGAACCGACATATTTTACTTTCATGAGAGAACTTTCTGAAATATTATTGTTGGGATTTTATGCGCAATCTCATAACATTATAGATGGACGGAACTCTGCAGATCCAGGAGGACAAGAGGTGCCAATAACCCCTATGCTTGGACCTAAAACTGTTGGCGCGACTGAAAAACCGTCCATTGACTCTAATAGTCATAAAATAATTGGTGTTTCGGTTAAGTACGTTCGCCTGCAAATTCCAGATAAGCCTACCACAGCCAAATGCTATAAGGCTTTTATGGACTACTGCATCGATAACTTCTCTGATTCAATTTTAAACTCAGATATTTTGCGTGAGCGGTTTAAGGAAGATCCTGAGGATCCTGCTTTTGGACGAGGAATCTTTCATAAAAGGATTAAAGGCCATAACGGACTCTATTACTCCACATACCAGGCCTCTGACGATCAGGAAAGGATTATGAAAGAAGTTGCCCGGGAACTTGGTTTTCCTGTGGAATTTTTTTATGAATGACAAGTTCATAATCAAGATAATATCAAGCAACTATCCTAACAAATAAACTTTATGGCGATAAAAATCTTAGCCACCGGTGACCTTCACATCGGAAAGAAAATTTCCAGCTCTGTATACGATACCGGCGGACTGTCAGCTAAGGATACCTGGAAACGGATTGTGGACTGGTCAATCGATAATGACGTAGACATTATCGCACTTACAGGCGATATTGTGGACAGGGACAACAGATATTTCGAGGCTTTTGGTCCGTTGCAATCGGGTTTTAAAAAACTGAAAGAAAAAGGCATCCAGGTATATATGGTTGCCGGAAACCACGATTTTGACGTCCTTCCCGAACTTCTCAAACCAGGTGGTTTTGAGAATGTCCACTTTATCGGCGACCGTGGCCAATGGCAATTATTGACTTACTTTAAAGATCAGGAAATATTACAAATCGCAGGCTGGTCTTTCCCTACCCAGTATCACAGGCAGGATCCTCTATCGCAGTTTACTCTGTCTGACATAGACCAGAACTTCCCCTGCATTGGATTGCTACATGGTGATGCATATGCAAAAGACAGTGCCTATGCCCCTATCGACATCAGTTTATGTAATGGGCTTCCGGTAAATTTATGGATACTTGGACACATCCACAAGCCGGGGACACTAAAGGCCGTTGTCCCGTATATCTGTTATCCCGGATCACCAATGGCATTTGGTCCGAAGGAACCGGGGATACACGGACCTATTGTTTTCATGGTTGATAAAGGGATAATCTTAACGCCTGAAACCGTGCTTTTTTCGCCTGTAAGATTCGAGAATCTTGAGATAGACGTAACCGGTTCTGATAACGAGGATGAACTTCGCAGGCGATTGATGGCTGAGATCGACAATGAAGTACTGGAATTGAACAAACAAACTCCAGGGATCTCTCACATTGTTTTTGACGTCACATTAACGGGCACGTATCCCAGAAGCAATGAGATCGGCAGATGGTCCCGCGGACTGTCCGGGGCTGAGGATTATGGCACGAATGAAACAAGGATATATGTACGCAGGGTTTCGGTGACAGTTAAGCCGGAAGTCACAGACCTTGAAGAGCTCTCCAGACAAAGCTCCCCCGCAGGGATTCTTGCGTCGGCCATACTGGCTATCGACGCAGACAGGGAAAACGAATTTCTTACTCAGATGATAGCGGAATGGGAAAAAAAGTTCATATATATGAGAAACCGTCCGACTTACCAGCCTTTGAAAAGGTTTCAGGAATCTGAAGAATCTATTCGGGAAACAGCAAAGAAATTTATCAGGAAGGAAGCGATCCGGCTTCTTGGCGAACTGACTCAGCAACAACAACAGTAAACATGGGAAAATTAAATTTCAGCTCAGTAAAAATTAGGCGCTCACCCGGATTCAGGGACGGGATAAAGAATGAAGGACTAGGCAATCTTTCTGACGGCATCAATATTATTTCCGGCCCGAACGGAGCAGGGAAAAGCACTATTGCAAGAATCATTCAGCAGCTTGTCTGGACTGAGAGTTCAAGAGGGTTGAGTGCCGACGCCGTATATCAGCTTGGGGACGATACATGGTCGGTGGTTTTGGACCCGGACTATCGTAAAGTGCAGAAGAACGGTGCTGATGCACAACCGGGTGGTTTACCTTCATCAGATTCCCGGGGCAGGTACATGCTGGCCCTTCACAACCTCGTTCAGGACAAGGATAAAGAGATGGCAAAAGAGGTTTACAGGGAAATCATCGGAGGATATAATCTGGAGAAGGCGCAGGCGGATCTCGGTTACTCGGGGAAGCCTAAAGATGCAAGAGCTGAAGAGTACATAGAATTCATAAAGGCATTGGAAGGTTTTAACCATGCTAAAAACACACAACAGGCGTTAAAAGAAGATGAAGATACACTTGACAGACTTCTGGAAGCCAAATTACGGGCGGAAAAATCCGGACTTCAGAAGGGGTTTTACGAAAAGGTGCTGGCTTTTCTCAAATCCCAGGACAACTATAGGCAAAAAAATGCCATCCTTGAGAGCTATCCAGAAACACTGAAAAAAGCAACAGGAGAGGAATTACAAAGGATCGAAGCACTTGAACAGCTGATTGAAGCTGAACAGCGGAAGGTCTTAACAGCGGAAAAAACGATTTTAGAGAATACAAAGGAAATCTCCGGTCTTCCGATTCCTGAGAATGGCATTGAGCGTAAGACCCTTGAAATACTGAAGCAGAGAATTGAAGAACTGGAACAAACTGAGAAAAAAGTCAGGGAGAACGGGCCATTGCTGAAGAATCTGGAACAGGAATCTTCGAAAATCATGAAAGGTATTGATAATTGCCAGGACTTCGAGAGCTGGGGAGGCATTGATCTCCAGGACGTGGATGATATTGAACATTTTTATCTTTCATCGCTGAACGTTTTATTCAAAAAGACTTCTCTGGAACAAGACATCAACAGGATTGGAAATGAGACTGTCTATGAAACTGAGGATAGAAAGAAACTCGAGGAAGGCATAAGCGCACTCAGTAAATGGCTAAAAGAACAGAAAAGAGAAAAAGGCATATCACAATTGTTTGCTGGTATACTGTCCATTACAGGCATATTAACGATAGTTGCAACCTGGATATATGGGATTTACGGCCTTGCCGGGATGCCGCTGCTTCTGTTGGCATGGTTGATTGCTTTCCTGCAAGGAAGGACAAAGGGGGGTAATGAGAATTCAGGAGTCAGGCAGGACGATTATCAGAAAACCGGATTACGCTCCCCATTGCGGTGGGATTCCGGGTCTGTGTCTCTTTTGCTGTCGGAACTGACGGCTGAATTGACAAAATCAATTGAAAACCTTGTAAGGTCAGAACGGCTAAAAAACTTAAAAGAGCAATTAGACAATCTCAGACAGGATCTCAACGATATTGACCTTAAAAGACAACGGCTCCTTGATAAACTTAAAGCAGTTCCAGCATTGCCCGACACAGTCAATGACAGTAATTCTGCGTTGTTCGTATATATTTCCAATGTAATAAAATGGCAGACGGTGCGGTCCGAGTTTACGGGCCTTCAGGCCACGCAACGTGAACTTGAGGAGCAGAAAAAAAACCAACTGGAACAGTGCAACCTGATTTTCTCCAATCTTCAGGCAGAGAAGGTTTTTGATTATGCAGAAGCAAACGCTTTGGTGAAACAACTTGAAGAATTCGAACTTCTAAGGAAAGAGGCTGCCAGAGTAGTTACGGAATCCAGGGGAATAATAGATGAAAGCAAACTTCAAATCGTAGCTTTTACTGGGGATTCCGACAGCATCTATTTGAAGCTGGGAATCGTTTATGGGGTTAAAGAAGAAGTACGACTTCTCATGGGACAGTACAACGATTACCAAAATGCAAGTCAGGCAAGCCATACAGCAAAGGAACAAATGGCTGAAAGGGAATCGGAACTAAAAAATCATCCTGATTATCCGGAGTTTGAAAAAGAAATCGGCGGACTGACATCCGATCGGGTAGAACAAACAATAAAAGAATTAAGTATTGAGGCAAATAAGCTGGTTGGCTTTGTTGAGGAAGCTTCAAGAATTGAAACCCTGATAAACCAGAAGAAAGAGGGAGCGGAATTAGAGAATGCCATTGCTTTTAAAGAATCGGCAACTGAGAAACTTGAAAACCTGTTTGAAAACAACCTTTCATCGGTCACCGGCGACCTTCTTGTAAGTATGCTTGGTACTCAAAACAGGGCATATAACCAGCCAGAAGTGCTGAAAAGAGCAAATAAGCTTTTCAACCGTGTGACCAGAGGCAGGTACGAACTAAGAGTTGATGAGAAAGCAGTCGAATTCCAGGCATTTGACACCGTGTTGAACCAAGGGCTGAACCTGGATGAAATTTCTACAGGTACGAGAGTACAATTGCTGATCGCGATCAGGATAGCCTTTATCGAGACACAGGAAGGGGAAGTTAAACTGCCCATCCTCGCCGATGAATTGCTTGCAAACAGTGACGATGACAGGGCAAATGCAATAATCGAGGCTCTTTACGAAATCAGCCGCGAGGGCCGTCAGATATTTTATTTTACGGCTCAGCCTGATGAGGTAGGGAAATGGATGACTTTTCTGAATAAAAAGCCGGATGTCAATCATAAGCTGATACTTCTTGATGGGAATAGTACATACGAAAACTATGTCCCGGATTTCAACAGACTGGAATTTGTGCATGCCATACCGGAGCCCGGACTTATGAACATTACAGAATACTGGAAGGCAGCAGGAATCCCCACCTACAATCTTCTGAGCCATAATTCAAGTCAACTGTCTGTCGCCTACCTGACCGAAGATATCAATATGGCATATAAATGCCTGAAATCCGGCTTTATCACCTGGGGTCAGATTGAAAGTTATTATAATTTGCATGGAACTGTCCCAGACCTGAATGAAGCTACAATTCAACAGATGAGATTCAAGGCTGAATTACTTGAATACTTTCAGGAACTCTATAAGCAAGGAAGGTCCAGGCCGGTAACCATGGAAGTTGTGCTGGAATCTGGAGCAATTTCTCCTAGTTTTGAAGACAGAGTGAGAGAAAAACTTTTGGAAGCGAAAGAGGATACAAATAAATTTATTGATAGAATTAATCATTTGCCAAATTTACAGCAAAACAAAAAACAAAAACTTCATGACCATCTTGTTGATCAGGGCTACCTTGATGAAAATACGCCAGTTGAACAGGCAGAAATGGGCTCTAAGCTGTTGAGCAAAATCAACAGCCTTGGATTAGAACCACAAGAAGCACAAGACTTTATAAATGAATTATCGCGTCCATGACTACTGTCAATCTGATTCAACACATCTAATCTGGTCAATTACAGCGAAAATATCTGTTCCAGACTTTCAATGACTTCATCAGAAGGTTTGGAAAAATAAATTCCGGTAGTGCCTTTGCTTCTCACTCCTCGGAGAAAGAGATAAATAATGCCGCCAAACTGTTTTTCATAATTAACCCCGGGTACTCTATTTTCAAGCCATCGTTTCATAGCAACAGTATAAATATAATATTGAAGGTTATAATTACTCTCTTTCATGGCAGTTGATAGACCCTGATGGTTGTAATCCTCCAGAATATTACCGAGAAAATTTGATTTCCAGTCAAGTATGTAGTATTTGCCATTATGCCTGAAAAACAGGTCAATGAAACCGGTCATCAGTCCTTCAATATCCGCTTCTCCTGTCAGATTTGCCTCCTCCCCAAGCAACGCGTTTATTTTGACCTTGTTTGCCTTGTTGAGCGAAAAGCAGAACTCCAGTTCAGGGAGTTTGTGTTCGTTTTTTACCTGATTCAGTGCAAACTTCTCCCCGTCGCAGTTCAGTTCAACATCCATCACATGGGTAACCAACTGCCTGAAAAGATCAATCCTTTCAAATTTGATTATATTAGGGTAGTATTTTGAAGCATCCTTCAACGTCTGGTCCCAGCTTCCGGTGTTGTTGAAATCAAGCCGTTCAAAAATGCTGTGCAGGGCCGTACCTACACTGGCACCGCGCCCGATGTCCTGGAAGATAAACTGGTCGTAATGGCCCGGCTCACCCAGTAGCGTTTTTTCAAATGGGGCCGAATGATGTGCTTTGCTTAGGGCGCTGAAACTGTGGATACCGAAAGTGTTTTTTATTGCAATTTCAGGGATTGGTCGGTTACTAAATTGAGGGCGTTCAGATTCGTTAGGCTCAATATTGGCTCCCTCGTCAATCACATTAGTATCCCATGCTTTTTCATTGTTTAACGGGAACTTCTTTATGGATGACTCGTTATACTTTTCACTATTGTTAATACATATGTAAACTTTGTATTGAGCTCGTGTAAGTGCTACATATATCAGTCGACGGTTTTCCTGTTCAATTTGTTCACTCCACAGTTTTTTTTGATTTTCGTCCGGTTGGTGAGTAAACTTATATTCGCCTTGTTCCCTGAATTCAAAAATAGGGTATTCATTTATTATCAGATCAAGAAAAGGAGCAAATACAATTTTATAGGTCAACCCTTTGCATTTATGAATGGTAGTGATTTTAACCGCGTCATCCTGGCTTTCCACCCTCTGCTCATTTTCGTCATTGTTATCGTTTTGTGCACGCTTACACCATAGCCATAGTTCATTGGGTGTGTATTTATTTTGCAATTCTGCCTGATGTAATATCTCTGCAATCTGATAGAAATTGGTAAGTATCCGTTGCCCTTCAATGCCCATTTCAAGGCCGAACTTGCGCACCTGGTAAAGGTCAAAAAAACGAAACATCATGTTGTATATTCCTGAATCATGCCAGATTGATCTCAAGACCCTGAATTGGTCAAGATGCTTTTCATCCTCCAATTCCTCCACATCCTTCATGTTCTTTCCAAAACAGGGATTTAACAGCACCCGGTTTATTGCCCCACGCGTAGGCTGCATTACAGTTTCCAAAAGATACCTGGTAGTCTCTGCTTCATCAGAAGACATCACTTTCGAATTGTCAATGGTGACAGCCGGTATATCAGCTTTGGACAAAGACTTTTTTAAAGCACGCCCTTCTCTATTGGTTCGGACGATAATGGCAATATCTGATGGTCTTATCCTTTCACCATTAATATTAATTTCTTCCTTTACAAGTAAATGGCGAACTGCATTTACAACAAACTTTTCAATTTCAGTCTTGTTATTAAATCCATAAATTTCAAGTGGTTCAACATCAGCATTGTTTTCTGTCATTGAGCCTAAATTCTGAAGCCCCCTTTCAACCTGCTGATAGTTTATCTGATCATCGGCAAACGGATTGTCCATTGAAAAAAAATCGTTCAGCGCGTTGATTAATTCCCCGGTTGATCGGAAATTAAGGTTCATTGAATAAATATTATCAACGGACTCCTTCGCACTTTTATAAGTCTCAATATCGGCTTTCCGCCAGCCAAAAATTGATTGTTTAGGATCGCCGATATAGAATAAAATTTTTCCCGAAAAAAGTTTGCTGAAAATTTCATATTGATGAATATCGGTATCCTGAAATTCGTCTATAAACACAGCCATGTATTGTGAAGCCAGGGCAGTGTTAACCCGGCCTGTGTTCACTGCCAGATGAAGCAGTTTGATCTGGTCATTAAAGTCAATCACCCTTCTGTCAGCTTTATAATTGACAACTTTTTTCGTCAGCTCATCGACGGCCAGCTTGAAAAGATGATAAACGAATTTGTGAGAAAGTTCTGCCAAGGTTTTTTGCTCCAACATAAACCCGTTACATAAGTCATATTCTTTGGGGAATGAATGCTGAATGTATTGTGTCCCTTTGTTATACCCATCTTTGTATGCTTCAATGAAAGTCAATGGAGATATGCTGGCATTTTTCAGGAAATTGACAGCATATCTGTCGGTTGGCACCATTCCTTTTATGTTCTGAAAATTCTCCCTTATATGATTTTCAAAAGTCTTCCTGGCAGTTTCTGTTTTCTGAACAGATTCCTTTATTTGCTTTAATATAGCCTCTTCGTCTATCCCCCCACATATATATTCTTTATCCTCAAGTGCTTTATTCAGTACATCCTGGATCATTCTCCGGGTTAGAAACTCAGTAAAATGCAGATAGAGATCTTTATCCAGTGTATTGATTTTTTTTCGCCAGTAATCATCGACAACCAAATCCCTGATGTCGGATATATCGGTGGCAATTTCGAAATCAAACGATTGGGCTGTTTCAAAAGGATATTGCATCAGACTTCGCTCACAGTAGCTGTGAATGGTCATTACGGATAGTTGGTCAAGGCTTTGAACGGCTTTTATCAGTTCATTTTTCGAACTCTCCTTTCCAGAACGATCAACAACCTCCCGGATGGTTTGATTTTCGATTTCAATATTCAAAGAATATTTGTACGCCTGACGAACAAATTTACGGATTCGTGATTCCAGTTCGGCAACTGCCGGTTTGGTAAACGTGACCATCAGTATTTTTTCAAGCGGAATCCGCTTTTCAATAATCAAACGTAAAACTAGTATGGCTATTGAATAGGTTTTTCCGGTTCCTGCACTGGCTTCTATCAGGTTCTTTCCTGCTAAATCCACTGTCTTTGCATCAAACTCCTGTATTGTGCACATATTAAAATTGTTTGATTTTTAGTTTATCTGCAATGTCCCTGATTATTTGAATTTCCTGGTCTCCGAAATTTTCAAAGCGATTTTCATGCATTAAAACCTGAAGGTACGGATTTGCCGGATAATCGCACCCTTCGTATGGGAAAGCATCAGCCTTAAATACTTTAAGAATTTCCTCACTTTCCGACTTTACTTTCTTTTCAGCACCGTCAGTCCTTTTTCCCGGTTTCTTTGTATCTGCTTTAGCTGCATTTTTTTCAACTTCTTTTGCAGCCCTGGCCGCAAGATCTATTGTTTTTTCAGCTGCCTTGAGCGTAAACAACAGAGGAGTAATATTACCTGCTCTGTAAAATTCAATTAATGATTTAAGGTCCGCCCGTGCTGACTCTTTATTTAAGGGAACTGCAGAAACAATTCCATCACTGTCTAAAAAATTTGCCGCATCAATCTCGTCCTCAGTGATCAACAATAAGCCTTTTATGTAAGCTTCTACTTTATGTTTCAACAGATGTTTGGAAACTGAAAAGGCGACAAAATCCCTGCCGTAAATGCTGTCAATGATTCCTTTAATACGAATTCCGTCTATTTCTGTATCAATCACAATTTTCCTTTCTTCTCGTTTGCCGACCAATTTTTGATATACCTGACTGATATCTGCCATTTCTTTCATTATGCCTTCTATTGTTACAATTGCAGCAGATTTTAATGGCAAAAGGCCTTCTTTTATCCCCTTGTTCATATAGGGAATAATTTCACTTTCCTTGAGTTTAATCAAATCATTCTTAATTTTCCATAACTGCAGGTTGTCCAGTTCAAAAAGTTCTGTTTCCTTTAAGTGCTCCTCGTTGTCATCGTAAACTATGCCCAGAATGTTTTTAAAATACCAGTCAACAGGTGCCTGAAAGAACTTCACCAGGCTGCTGATCGAAACCTCTGAAATTTTCTTCTCGGCTTTTTTCCCGTTGGAAGGATCAGACGGTTCTTGACTATACAAATAAGTAAACAACCTTATATCCTCTTTCTGATAACGCGAACTAAATCCATGCAACGGATGCCTGACCGCAAACTCCTCTGAACCCATATAGTCCAGCAAGGTATCCACCACGATGGAGGGTGGTATCTCCGTGTTGTCTTTAACGCTTTGGCCGATATAGCTCAGATAGAGATTTTTCCTGGCGGCAAGCAATGTATCCAGGAACAGATACTTGTCGGTCTCTTTTTTATTGCGGTCGCCCGCGAGGTATTCTTCTCCCAGCAGGTCAAACCCCATAAAACTGTCTTTGCGGGGAAAAACATCGTTGTTCAGCCCTAAAAAACAGATCACTTTGAACGGGATTCCTCTCACCGGGATCGGCGATGAAACCGTTACTCTTCCGGTATTTAATTTGATTTCCCGCGATTCGGTGAACAACTTCGACTTCAACTCTTCCAGGAAGATATTAAAAGGAACTGGTTCGGCAAATTCAAGGGTATCCATAAATGACAAGGCCCTGTAAACTGAAGATAATTCCTCCCGGTCTTCTTTCTTATAATCATCCCAATAGATCATTTTCTCAATGACCTCCTTAAACAGGAAGTTTTTCCAGTCTGCCAGGGGTTTTAACATTTCATGGGCATCAAGCACCGATTCCATTGTCTCTACAAAGGATTTCAGTTTCAACAGGTCGTAACTGGTTCCTGCTTCAGTGTCACGAAATGGATATTTATCATCATATTCCTCCTCCGTGAGCATGGCATATCCGAGCAGAATCTTTTCAAGTCCATACTCCCAGCTTACATACCGGCTATCATCTTCCACAAGGTTTTCACGGCCAAACCGGATATTGGCCTTGCGGACGACCATACGAATATAATCGCAATCCTGTATTCCGAATCGCTGTTTAATCCGTTTCTGTTCCAGTAAACTGACCACCTTTTCAGAGGTCAGGTCTTCTTCAGTGAAAGTGAAAATCAGTTCCAGCGCTGCCACCATGGAATCCTCGCTGTTACTTGCCGCCCCCGATATCCGAAACGGAATGGTTACCGGGGCGTTTTTGAATACTGCCTTGATAAAGGGTGCATATTTATTGATGTCGGTGGCCATCACCAGCACATCCCCGGGCTTCAGGCTGCGGTCATGATCAAAAAGGTCCAGCAGGTAGTTGTACAGTGTCTCTACTTCTCTTACTGGAGTGTAGCATGAATTTATCTGAACTGAACCATCGTCTTTAAAATCAAAACCTGTCGTGTTATTTAAAATCCTGTTCTGAATTAGTGCCAGCATGGTATCGCTCCCATTTTCCGTTTTGTCAAATTCTGTCACATTAAACATCCCTGCCAGCTCCCCGGCCTTCATGCCGTAACTGACAAATAACTCATTTTTAAAATCCGTTTGAGTGGACGGGAGACACAGGTAAAAATGAACCGTTGTGCATCTGGAAAGCGCTATGAAAAAATCGAGATGGAACCGGGTATAAACGGTAATGCCGAAAAACGAAATGACAGGATATGCTTCTTTGATCAACGCATGCTTAGCCTTTATCTCGTCCAGTATCCTTTGCCTGATCTCATTCCTCGATTCTGTTTCCAGCTGCCGCCAAAGCCAAAGCTGCCACTCTTCTGCTGAATTTTGAGTGGCCCGGGTTTCATTGGCCCAGCCACTCACCATTTCAGGCCTGTAGAGCTGATACTGATCAAACAGGTCAGCAACCCTGCCGGCTAGCTGCATGCGGCGCAAATCGTTACCTGAATAATAGCCGGCCACATCATTGAACCTATCCTTGAAATCATCGCAGTTCAGAGATTGATAAATCTTATACTTTATCGTATCCGTATTATTCCGGAGCCGACTACCGGATAACAACTGATAAATTCCGGCAAAAAGGCCATCCTGATTCAGGAATTCAAAATTGGCAAATACACCATTAAGCCGTGCAAGTTCGGTTTTCAACCAGGCATTCATTCCGGGAGTCGGTGTGATAATGATTTCTTTTGCAAACAGATCATGGTCAGGTTCACTAGTACTGTCAGCCAGAATTTTACACAGGCTTTCCAACCTATTGGATGTATGAATCTTATACATGACTCTTTATTTTTTGATGGTTTCTATTTGTGTTTCAAGCCCCGAAGCGCGCGATACTGATCTTGTCGCACATTTGTCAAGTGCTTCAACAGTAGTCTGGAGCAGAACCTTTGTTTTGGCCCTGGTAATAGCGGTATAAAGCAGTTCCCTTGTAAGGAGTTTGTCGGCTTGCTTTTCAGGAAGGATAACGACCACATGATCAAATTCGGAGCCCTGGCTTTTGTGAATGGTCATTGCAAAAACAGTATCGTAGTGATTGACGTAACCAGCAATTTTTTTAATGATCTCACCATCAGGACCTTCGAACCAGGCAAAAAGAGTATCGCTCTCCCTGCGGATTAATCCGACATCACCATTTAATAATCCAAGCTTATAATCATTCTGGGTAATGATGATTGGCTGATTGTGGTAAAATCCTTCTTTCGGATTGAACTTTTCTTTATCCGCCACTTTTTCCTTCAGCAATTTTTCAATCGCTTTGTTGGTTTCCGACACGCTGTAATCATTCTCCCGGGTAACACATAAAAATCTGATTTTATTGAGGCTTATCAGTGCCTCTTTAATATCATCCTTGTTAATATAATCCTCATATTCTAACGCATACTGTTTGAACAATCCGGATTTCAGGACTTTTTCTTTAAATAAATTGGTCTTTGTATTATCTGAATTCAATATCTCAATGGTAACCTGGTCGTCCTTCGAATATGAGTTTACATCCGGGGTTTTCCCTTCGATTATTTCTGTACTAAATCTGCCGATACCCTTATCCTTTTTAAAACGATGGCTTTCCATTAAAGTAATGACTTTATCCTTTAATAATTCCGATTTGACGGCACGGCTTAAATCACCGAACACAGACCCCGCTTCGACAGAGGCCAGCTGATCTTTATCTCCAATTAAATATAGTGTTGTTGTGTCGTCCACTGCATTGAGCAATTTGGCCATCATGGCCCCGTCGATCATCGAACATTCATCGATGATCACCACGTTATAAGGCAGCCTGTTCTTTTCGTCATGCCTAAAAAAAACGCTGTCGGATACAGGGCCAAGTAAAAGATGAATGGTTTGCGCCTTCAGGCCGGCCAGTTTGGTTTTCACTTCGGTATTCAGGCTGTTCTCATGATCTTTTACAAAGTTCCTGAGAGACTCGTTCATCCTCGCTGCAGCTTTACCTGTGGGTGCAGCCAGGGCAACTCTCAGGGTGGGGTCTTTCGCAAACAGTTCAGCAAGTTTTGTCGACACGCTGTAGGTCTTTCCGGTTCCCGGACCGCCGGTGATGATGTGCAAATTGACTCCCAGCTTCCTGATTCTGCTGATGATCTGAGTTTCATAAGTAAAGTACCGGTGTAGGTAGGCATATCCCTTTTGGATCACAAAGGGCTTCAACTCTTTATCGGAGTGGGTTACAAATTCCCCTTCTTCGCACTGATTTGCAAAATCATCTGCTGCCCAAAAGAGTGCATCTTCTTCCTTGTACGGTTCTTTTGCTTTTTGTTCCTCCAGCAGTCGCGGCAGTGCGTTCTGGTATTCCGAGATGTCCAGGCAAATATTTCCTTCGCTCAGTTTATCTGAAAGGGCATATGCGAGTGTTTCGCATCCCTTAAAGTATTTAGCAAAAATCTTATGAACGTCAATTAAGTCTTTCATGTCAAGATAGTTGGTGTGTGATTTTAATCGCGCTTAAATATATAAGTGCTCTCTTCTCACAAAAGGTTATTTATGGTCTATTTATAATTATAGCATCAGGGACAACCGGGTTAATTTTAGTTGGATTCCATATAAGCATACTGTCAGATATATCCTCTCCATTCCATAAAATTATGCTTAATTGCCTACTTTGTTTGTAACTATGGCTCCAAGCGTTACCCGTTAAAACACTTGGTTGTTGTCCATTCCTTTGAATCGGGTTAAAATGCCAAGGCATTTCAGAAACCAACTCTTTAGTGCAGTTGATAATACTGACTATTTCATTTATCAAATCAGAAGTATTAACCTGAATGTGTGAATGATGGCTAAGAGGATTAAGTTTTTTGCTTAAATCATTTAGGCTTCTTAGTAATAAATCAGAGACATCTTTCTTTTCCGGCAATGCTTCATCAAGTAAAGCATTTAGGATAATTATTGCCCCACCTATGGTAATTTTGTTGATTTCATAATTCCAGCCCTGATTTTGCCCTTTATATTCTGGTCTTTTGAATAAAATCATATCCCATAGCTCCTTTTCCGTATATCCCAGTTTGGAACTTAATGTGTCTATCAAATCTTTGCAATAACTTTCGCTGATAATCCGGATGTCGTTGCCAGAAATGTGCGGATTAACAATGTATTTTCCGTCAGTTTCTCTGACACAAGCCGCTAGGGTAGTCTCCTCATGATTTTCTTTGGCAGGCCACCCAAAATTAACCAGAAGTGCTTCAATTAGTTCGTTATTAGTCTGCCCAAGAGGTATATTCAATGAAATATTTTTTAAAATAGAAGCAATCTCACTCGTGCGTAGAAGTCTTTTAAGCAGGTTTTTTGTAATTTCCCTGGCGGAAATTTTCGGATCGGACTTTGAAATATAATGAACATAATCAGTAAATAGGCTACCATTAAGAAGTGTGTTGTCATCCACATAATTAATCGAATTTGTCTCATTTGCAAATTCCGGGATAATTTCCTTAACATGTGCAGCAATATCAATAACTTTCAGTTCCATTCCTGCAGTCAAAATCTTCCATCCGACCATTCTGGCAGGATCCCATGACACTGATTTCGCTGATGCACCCCTTTTTTTGGCCTCAATTTCAAGATTAATCAAAAAAGAAGGTCCATACTCCCAATGAGATTTAATGACACCTTGCAAATTTTTGTGAAAAAACAACCGCTTCTTTTCGAGGTCATCGCGCCAGGCTGCCAATTCCGATTTATAATTTTCTTCCAGATGAATAGTCGAGATCGTTAGGTCTCCAACCATTACAGTAAAAAAGTTCTTTACATTTTTAACAATTCCAATGATGTCATCAATTCGTGCATTGTAGATATTTTCCGCCCAGGCTATAAAATTCTCCTTTGGCTTTTCAGTTTCCTCCAGTTTTAAAAGCAAACTCGCTGTCTTTTTAAGTTGTTCATTGCTTTCCGATTTGAACAGATTGTTGGTTTTCGGGTTATGCTCAGTGATAAACCTAAATAAGGTATTGTTAATTTCGGTATCACGCATTTCTTTATGAGCGCGGAGTATCATAACAGATATAATGAATTTGTCATCCGCCTTTTCAAATAACGGATCAAGTTTTTCGGAAAACTCCTTAATTTGAATTTCTCTTGAAATTTTTTTCAAGGTTTGATAATGAAATGAGTTCAAATTATCTGTTTCAATGTCTCTTAATAAACTCTCAGTTTGGTTGACCAATTCAATGCAAATTTTATTTTTATCAACGAAAACCCTTACTTCTGGTTTAATCGGCATTTTGTTTTTTGATTCTTCCCAATTTTTGAATGCTAATGTGGCAATTCTGAAAACTGTATAAATATCAAAATGAATCTCATTTAATGTTCTTTCAAGAAATTCTTCAATCTCGACGTGCTCTTTAAATGAAATAAGAACTCCCCATCCTGGTTGGGGATAAGCACCAGAAAGGATTAGGACCTGATTGTTTTTTTTATTTGATACGATATAGTCATTATTGTAAATAGTATTAATGCCAGAAGGCAGTAAATCTGCTAATTTTCCAGTCATTTCTGACAATACAGTTTCTTTTACAGAATTAACATCTATATTACCCCGATTGTATTTATCTTTAACAAGCATGAGTCCCATTTCATTACACCTTCCCCTCCTCTGTGTAAAATGGTGCCATAATCTTTCTAATTCTGAGTATTCCCAATTTCCGACAGGTATTAGCCAGAAAAGTGCAGGAACTACTTTTCCCGGAGTACTAATTCTACTTAATTCTGATAAAGAATAGGTTTCAATTCTGTATCCCATAATAGTTTATTTTTTTTGTCACTAATGATGCCATTCAAATTATTAACTTTTAACTTAATTCAGAGGATAAGTAAAATAAATAGTTTGATATTTTATCCCATATATAATTGCTGTTGATCTAATAATCCGTAATTGAGTATCAATATAGAGCTACTCATTTTTATCATCAAAGTTATACATTTTTAATGCGGATATTATGAGTATTGATTTAGCTTTAAGAAAAATACCTCCCCCCTCCTTTTCCTTGCAAATGAGTCGATAGCTTCCTAAGAAGCTTCATTCATCTTTGCAAATCCAATGTTTCAAACTATTTCCATGCCAGTCCTTTGCCAATCTATGGTATAGGTCACTCCACAAAAATGATAATCCCACCAGTTGCCTTCCTCCCTTTCCCCTCTGGTTTTCCACCGACTTTCCCGATTAATTCAGCACCAGTCCATTTTCGAAGTGTTTTCTACATGTCACATGACCAAGTTCCGGTATTTATTCTCTGCTAATTTATTGCCTCATTCCAGGGTAACAGTTCCACTCATTCAAGGACTTTCCCGGCATATCCTCAGTGCCTTCCGGCATTCCAATTCCTCCTTGAGTGACCCCCTCCAGGAGCTTAATTACACTTGCATAAAATTTAACCCTAAAACACTCAGTCATGAAAACTTTTGAAAAAAATTACATCGGAAAAGGCACACAGGTCGCGAATTTATCAATCGTAAAATGCTCTCTCATGTATTCAACGGCGAAGATTACATCACTTTCGATGTAGCGAAATTGAAAACTCCAGACAGTTTCGGTCACGGATACACAGCTTATGTAAATAAAAAGGTTGAAACGCCGGAACCTCATGCAAGCTTGGTAGAAGATGCTCCCCAAAAAAGCACCCGCAAACCAAAAAGAACGGCAACACCAAAAACAGAAGCTTCGGACAAATCCTTGCCAATGGTGGTCAGGTTCGCAAAGGCGAAAAATACACCCTGATTGTCTTCTGGAAGAAAACTGATCTAAAAAACGCCTGTACCATCGTAAAGGCAATATGTTTGCAATTCTTTCATTTTAATCAACCAAGTTGGTCTTTGTTTATTGCTAAACCATTTAGTTTGAAGCCTATCATACTACTTTTTCCTGATCTGAACTGGGTCTCTTCTTCTACATGGTGGAGCAGTCGTATGTTGTAATCAGTAGTTTCGGCAAACAAGATATTATCGATTAAAAATTTCTTCCTGATATTTTGTATCTGCCCTCCACTGAGCATGTATTTTCGGCTGATGTCATGCAGCAATAAAGCAGGCATGTCAGGAAATTCATTCCTAAGAATCGTATACCGAGTCTCTTCGTTTGGGATTTGAAAGTTTAGTTTGTACAGCATCCTCCGGTCGAATGCTTTGTCAATATTGGCAATTAAATTGGTGGTCGCGATGAATATACCCTGAAAATCCTCCAATTCCTGTAACAATATATTCTGCATTGAGTTCAGCATCTGATCAACTGAACTGTGCGTTTGCTTTCTTTCCCCTAATATCCCGTCCGCTTCATTAAAAAAAAGAATGGGTGTGATCTTGAAATGGTTCAATGCCGACTGATACTCTTTGAACACCCGTTTCAGGTTCTTTTCCGATTCGCCCACCCACATGTTCTTGATTTGCGAAATTTCAACCTGCAAAACCGTCCTCTGGTGGAGCCGGGCAATTTGCTTCACCAACTCGGTTTTCCCGGTACCAGGTAGTCCATAAAACAACATGGTTAGTCCAGGTTTCATCCCATTTTTAATAAACCTCCCTCCCATGTCATCAAAGCTTTCGGGAGCCGTAAACCGTAATATTTCATCGATCGACTTCTGGTTGTCGGGATTAAACGACAACTCCTGCTGCTGGATTTTATCAGGATAAAGTATCTGACTATATCTCGAAGCAAATTTTATATTTTCTCTTGCTGACAGGTCATTGCCGAGTTCGGCAAGTATCCTGTCTCCAAGAGCCACAGAGGATAAATCCGCTAAGCCGGGATTCGCAAAGCGAATGTATCCATCACGCAAAATTGCATTCCTGTGATCCCTGATTTGACAAAGCAAAAAGCGCGTTTCCGAAGAATCGCAGGTCAATGTCTCCATTGTTGCACTCAAATTGAACTCCTCCTGGCCAAGAATGAATTCAGCACTGAATAAAAACAAGATAATTTTTTCAATTTCGTTAAGATTATTGTCACTTAACAGCCTATCAACGAACGGACAAACGCAGTACCTGTCAATTTCAGTCAGAAAATCCCTTTTGTGATAGTTGCTATTAGAATAACGATCTGCCTTGATGATTTTCCGGATAGCCGATAATACTTCCGGCAGAGTATCCGGTATTGGTATTTTTAATTTTCCTGGATCATTTTGAGCAACAGCTTCCATCACCTCTTCGGCAATCCTGAACTCTGTATGATTTCCAAAGTGCCGGTCCCTCGGACTGACCGTTATCCAGCCATCTTTTCTGAGTTCTGTCACAGAATAATTCACCGTAATGAAATCGAGGGGATTAAATCCTAAAAATCGCATGATCCTGTTGATAGATTCCGCCTCTTCCATGATCTCATTGCAGATCATGACTGAAAGTAATGCTGCTGCTTTCTGATCCTTTCCGAAAAATTCTGTTAAAACTGAAAGATCTTCTCCGAGGGCAGAAAGCAGATCCTGGTTCTTAAAGAGATCTTCCCGTTTTTCGTATACTGCGCTGATACTTTTCAGGATTGGACTATTCATGTCTATTTGCATGGTATGTAAATTAATGTTGTTGTGAATTGCAAAAATAACCGGGTACTCCACAATCTATTTATATTGGAATTTTTCATGCTTTTATTGACGTTACATAGATTGATTCATTGTGGTTATTCCGTTAACTTTGCTTTTTATATACGATTACCAATAGCAATCCGATGCCCGTAAATAAAAACGCATACAAACGCTACCTGATCATTCACAATTTCCTTAAAAAATCACTAAAGGTGCCAAAAAGCAAAGCAAGGATACTTGAGATCCTTGATGAAGAAGGATTTCAGGTTTCTCCCTCCATGTTCGAGAAGGATCTGGAAGCCATGCGAAATACATTCGGGTTACCCATTAAATATCATCGTGAACCTGATGTTGGGGGCTACTATTATTCAGACCCTGATGTCAGTTTTGATATCCCCATGAGTGATGATGTAGTAAAAACCATTTATGGAGCGCTCAATCAACTGGCACTTTTTCAAAACACGGCTGCATTCAGAAATGCCAAAGATTCCTTGGAGAAAATCATGTCGCGGCTTGAAATCGATCTGAAAAGACCTATGTCGGGAAAGGAGCGCATTATTTTTTATGAGCCACAGACAAAGTTTAGCGGCAGTGAATGGATTGCGCCTATTTATGATGCAATTGTGGAAAGACAAAGAATCACTTTCATGTTCAGTTTGTTTGATGTCCATCATGATCATACTGTCGAACCATACGCATTGAAGGAAATCGCTGGGAGATGGTATGTTCTGGGTGCCGAAGATGAAAAGGAGGCTGTTTATGGTCTCGACAGGATTAGTAATTTGAATACCAGTGATCAATATTTTACCTACGACAGACAATTCAGGGACAACCTACACTACAAGTTACGACATTCTGTGGGTGCACTTGATTTTACAAAAAGAAACCATGGGGTACGCATTTTCTATGACAACTCTGTTGCTGACGAAATCCTTACAACGAAAATAAATGAAACCCAGGAGGTGATCGTCAGGGATGAACATGGGGTTGTGATCTACGCCGATGTTAACATCAACGAGGAATTCGTCCGCAGTGCGATACTTCCTTATGGCGACAAAGCTGAAGTGATTTGGCCTCCATTCGTCATCGACAGTGTAATAAAAATCCTACAGAACATCCTGCGAAAGTACGATCACTATGTCGAAAAGCGGGATAAAAAAAACAAACCGCCCGACGCTTCCACTTCCCCAAAAAGGTAATGTTCTTACCTGGCTTTAATCCCAATCACTGCATGCAGTAAACATGCAAAATCCCCGATGGATTTGCGATCTTTCCCGATTGCAAAACGCCATTTTGAATCTTCACCGGTTTCTTTCATCTTCTGGCTTAACATCGCGCAGGAGCTGATAAATTCATCGTGGGCAACGGTTCGGTCATAATCCAGATCAAGTTGCTCATCCAAAGCAGCATAATACCAGTCCACTCTGATCCGTGAGTAAATCACTGCACGTTCCATCAAGGTATTGAACAGTTGCGTATGTTTTGAACTTTGTAAAGTATCAAATATTTTCTGTGCCCCATTCAGATCCATTTGTTGATTGGGTACTCCTGCGTGTTTCAGGTCTGTTATTTCAAGATCATCCATTGGTTAATTTTAGTTAGCGTTTGATTTGATATTTGCAAAAAACATTCGTACGATTATTTTGCAGGCTTAAGATATCCCCACTGGCACTGGCTGCATTTCTTCCCTCCCGAAGAATAAGGGCCTTTATGATAAGCTACACAACCCGGACAAACCCGGAAATTACATTTGTCGCAGATATACCAGGAAAAATTAGGAGGATATTGCTTTCCGCATACCATACAAGAGATCAGATAGTGCATAGGTTTTTGTTTTTAAAGGTTTGTTAAAACTTGATGGTGCAAAGGTAAAGGGGTCCAACATAATGTATTTATGGAGAGGAAAAACAGTGGTCAAATTGTTTATTTTCCTGTTTTCCCGGCTCAAAAAAAGGTAACATAAATAGATTGCGTAGTGCTTATTTACCTTTGCTGCAATTCATTTTTCCACCGGCTCAATAAAAATGAAATCGTGTCAGTTTATAAAGAAAAATAGTCGTTTGTAGCAGAATGTTTTTACCTATAATCTTCGGAAAACCAACAAGACCAAACATATGAAGAAATATTCACTCGCAATTTGCAAGACAAATTCTTCCGATTACCAAGTTATTAAATGGTATGACCTGAAACAGATCATGCAAAACCAACAAGTCACGGAGGCGATCATCTTTCCGGTTGCCGATGCAGCCTCGGAATACGAACTCGCCAAGCGGTATCTTATCGGTAAAATTATTATTGAGAAGGACAGGGTTAAACACCTGGACG
>CAIYES010000385.1 GCA_903925275.1 uncultured Bacteroidales bacterium | reverse complement strand
TTCGTAAAATTTCGTTGATCATTGCCTCTGGATTGAAAAGTATTAGACTCGGCAAATATACAACGCCATTTGTCATTTCCGACAAACCAGGTAAAATAATTTGCGCCATCCCCGATCTCACTTCAGGTTGTACGGTCGCTCCGGTCTGATGACATGGTAATTAAAAATCAACGACTATATGCTTACCGTAACGAGTAGAATATTCTGTCCGAACATCGGTATACTCTACTCCGTCGGCGTCAAGCACCATCTTTACGGCTGCTATTCTGGCGGCCTCTGCCTTCTCGTCTGATTCGTCTGCGCCTCGGATAGCATCCACCAGGTCAACGCGCGGGGAGGTTAGTACATGATCCTCACTATCGACATTAACGGTAAACTTGTAGTGGCCATAACCGGCCGGAAGGAATGATAATGCTACAATTTCTGTTTTCATATTATAGGGGGTTAAAGGGGGTTAAAGGGGGTTAAAGGGGGTTAAAGTTATTCCATTTTCTTCAATGCCGTGTTAAGAGCTGAGAAGGTTAAGTACATATCCTGCTCATGTTCCACTGTGGAGTCCGGGTTCGCCCGGAGCCATGCAATTAACATTTCAGATAAATTTATCCGATGATTGGATGGCAGGTTAGCGTCGGTTATAATTCTGGTTATCTCGTCGTTCATACTATCGTTACCTTAGTTATCCGGGTTATTTTGGGACTATTCCCGTATCCCTGAATCAACAGGCATACCTCTGTTTTAATCTTTATGCCATATCTGGCAGAGTACCGCGTGGCAACCTTGGGTGCCTGGTCGGTGTAGAAACTATCTCCGGGGCTGAGCTCGGTTATCAGTTTCATAATTTTAGCTGGATTGGTCATTGGCTTATTTTTGGTAAAGTTAAAAAACCCTCCGGCCAATGCGTAACCGGAGGAAAATCATTCCCATTATAAAGAACTATGCATTGCTAATTTCATATGTCTTTTTCATTCTCCGTCCTCCTCTCCTTCTATCTGTGAGTCGCTATCGTAGCTGATAAAATCATCCGGGATATACTTGCAATATGCCTCCTGGAAATTGTTTTGTGCGTCCTCCCAGGCTTGCGCCTTGGTGTCTCCGTCGCCGGTTAGAATGACGGTAAACTCAAATGTTTTAGTCATAAGTAAGTGTTTTATAGGGTTAATAGTTTGGTCCCCTCTCCGGTATTGCTCCGGCTGGCCGTCTCATATTCCGACGGCTCGACGGCTCGAGGGGTGGCAGGGTTATGCCGTTCTTATTTTAATGCCCGTAATGGTCTCCGCTTGCCATAATGCCGTATTGGTAATCTGCCGCTGCCATGCCCCATTGGTCGGGCTCCAATGGAATCCAGAGTGTTTGAGGCTGTCAATGACAACTCTCGACGGTTTGCTGTCGTGGCGGATCTGCAGGCGATCAATGGAATAGTCCAACACAATCTCGCCTCCCTCAAATCTAATCGGCTCCGCGTCGTTGGTTGTCTCTGCCTGCTGCATTTTTCCCTCCAGCTCCTTTATCCTGCCCTCAATCCTTTTGATATTGGCAAGGTTGTTGGTCGTTACATAGGAGGGAAATCCGATCCTCCCGCAAAAATCCGGCTGCTGAATATTTACAGCGTTCGTATGGTCCAGTCCTGCTAACTCTAACTGCATCGTGCAGTCTGCACCTTTGGCCTTGCGGATAATCGCGTTACACGTCTTCGCCATTTCCTGTAACTTAATACGGCTGGCTAAATCTTTTTTGTACTTGGCAATCTCTTCTGAATAGTTCATAGGTTTGGTTTTTAAGGTGAAAATTTGGCACCCTGTCTAATGGGTTTTAAGGAATAATTTAACTTCGGCTGTAATACTGTCGACCTCTTTAGGGTTGTTGTTATCTGGATTGTAGAGGACCATTTTATAATAGGTCTCAGCTATGTTCCCAGCCTCGGTAGTGTGAATATTCTCCAGCCTGCGAATTGGGCTGCAGGAGGATAAGAATAAGGTGGCAGCAATGGCCAGTCCTACGACGGCGAAAATAATGGATCGGGTTAAATCGGTTGTGGTTCTCATTGTGTATAGGGTTTAAAATGGTTGGTGGGCTGGTCGGGTCTCGCTCCCGTTTGACTCTACAAATGTAGTATGAATAATACACATTGATACCATGCCTAAACCATTAGCGTTTATTGGCGTTTTCCAATAGCTTGCAATGGAAAAGCCCGTCAATGCTAAGACACAGAGTAATAGGTAGTAATGGTCAGGGAAATGACGGTAATCATGCAGTCATGAGATATGACGCTGGTTTCAAATGGATAGCCCATTGCAAATTACAGGTTTTCCGTCATGCATTTACAGGTTTTTAGCCGTGTTTTTATGATCAGACACTATGGCAGATACCTGAATGGCTGAGACTGGCGACGTTTTAAACGAGCACCAAACGCCTGGTGGAATGTCCGAGCCTTATCGGTAAGGTAATATTTCCCTCTGGATGGGCGGGTGAGATAACCCAAATTTTTTAAAACAGCGAAATAATACGCTATGCTTTGTTGTGTTAAACCGTGTGGGGTCAAATAAGGACTTTTAAAGGGCTCTATTTTGACAGACGATAGATATACCAAGAAAACCATTTGCGCGCGACTTAGGTCGACATTTGGGCCGTGTAGGAAAAATCTTAGGGTATTGTGGATGTCCAGATATTTCTGAAGGGTTTGAATGTTGATATCGGTCGCCATGATCTATTGAATTTATAATTAAGTTTGTTTTTTTGCGTCAGCAGACGTACATACGTGTTTTACTTACTTTCGACGTACGTGTTTCACGTATGCCAATATACGTGTATCACGTATTCGGATATACGTGTTTTACTTACTTTCGGAGTATGGTGGATTTTGGTCTGAATGGATGATAGGATATCCCATATTTGATTTTTTTGCTTTTTTTTGGGTTACAATCTGGTATTGATTGAGTTTTGTTATCATAAGTAATTGTTTTATAGTGTATTATATTCTTTTTATCTTAAATATGTTCGCAAATAGGGGAGGTATTTACGGGAATTCATTGCTAATCGTGTGTACAATGTGATGTGCCCGATTATCGGTTTGCCTGCCTGACCGTTTCAAATTTTGGAAATCCGATCCCCCTGGGTCCCGAAAATCCATTTGGCACTCTGGACCGACCCCCCTGGTTCGCCCAATTAAATTCACCCTGTTGTCCAATCGCTCAGTTTTCATGGTATGTCTCGAATAGTTTATCAGCAAATTGTTGTTTGACAAAGGCCTTGAACAGTCTCAATGGTGCTGCGGGGTCACCATCTTCTATCAGCATCAGTTTTTCGGCGGATAGGAGGGAGTTAGCGATATCGAATGCGTTACCTTGCATAACGATTTCAACATTTTTACCTTTTTTGGTAATGATCAAAAAGGCGTCAGGGTTCTGTATTGATTCTCGGATTTGTTTATCGGTCATTGTGGATCTATAATTTTAAGTAGTTCGTCATGGTTAAATTCTTTGTATTCGCCTGATGAATTTTTGAGGGTGCAAAGGTATTTTTCACCTACGCACCTAACTTCCACCATTTTATAAGTTTTTCCTGACATGGTAATGGTTGTTGATTTAAAGTCTCCTGGAGGTTCGTCATGGAGTATTGGTTTTCTGGCCATTTTTCAAATTTTAGTATTGTGATGTATAAAAATTGGGCTGTTTCTCACAAACTCACAAACTCACAAATTGAATGTGAGCCCGTAACATATTAATTTATAATACGTTAACTCATTTCTCACAATCTCACAACATTTTGGCAAATCCTTCTATAATATTTATATATTTTAAAATTTCTA
>CAIYES010000384.1 GCA_903925275.1 uncultured Bacteroidales bacterium | reverse complement strand
TTTTCTGGTATTTTACCAAAAGAAATTATTCACTTTTTCAGCAACGCTGTTCCTTGCTTCCAGGCGTTTATTCTATTTACCTGCCTGTTGAACTCTAGAAATGTAGTCGATGCTTTCGCGGATAAAGCATTGGATTACCTTATAGCCGGATACCAAATATACATTGCTGACGAACTCGACATTGATTTTTCGGCCATCAGCCGTTTCAAGTGGTAAATTTTCGTAACGAACAATTTCCTTTTTATGTAATTCTGAAAATACATCCTTATTGGCAACGATGTCTTTGAGAAATCCTATTTCCCAGATCGCTTTTTCAAGGATTTGTTCTTTTGAGTAGCCCAACAGTTCAATTAAGTATGGATTCACATCCACAATTTTACCGGTTTCAGCATCGAGGATCAGAATTCCATCTTTTGCTGATTCAAAGATGCGACGATAGCGGGTTTCGGATATTGACAACGCCTTCTCGGCAACCTTGGCCAGGGTAATATCGGTAAAAGTGATCACCAACCCGTCAATATGGTCATCAATCGTGCGGTAAGGCATGATCCGTACATTATACCATCTCCCGTCGGTTGTGGGAATTGGAGTTTCCGTCGGTACCAGGGTTTTGATTACCTGCATGACATGACTCCCTATTTCGGGGTATTGCAAATCGGATACCAGGTCGGTAAATGGTCTGCCGATATCGGTGTTGCGCAGTTTAATGATTTTAGTCATATGGTCGGTAAACCTGCGGATGTTCATCTCTCTGTCGAGGAACAAAGTAGCAACCTCAGTGCTGTTGAGCAGGTTTTTCATATCGTCGTTTGCCCTGATAAAATCAGATACCTTGCTCTGCAGTTCTATATTCACTGTTTGCAACTCTTCGTTCAGGCTTTGCATCTCCTCCTTGGAGGTGGTGAGTTCCTCGTTTGTCGATTGCAATTCTTCATTGGTTGACTGGAGTTCCTCATTGGTTGATTTCAACTCTTCCTGCGCTGTCTGCATCTCCTCGCGGGTACTTTGCATATCTTCATGACTCCGTTGCAATTCAATCTCCATCTCTTTCATGTGCCCGGATGAACTTCGCTTCCCTTTTACCGGGTTCAATGATTCCTTTTCAACTTTGGCAGGAACGTCGGTAAATACGATCATAACCATCCCAACGATTGAATCGGATTTTTCAATCTGTTGAACCGTAACATCGACAAACCGGGTTTCTCCATTGGTTCCAATCCTGACATTGGTTATGTGAACCGGGCCAGGTTTTTGCAATGCTTTGCGCAAGGCGCCTGGCAATCCCTGGCGCAAACCTTCGCGTGCCATCACATGAATGTTATAGTTTGCCTTACCGGCAACCGGCACAATGTACTTGTCGATGCGGCCTGTCATGTAAAGGATATCACCATCATTATTTACCAGTATACTGGCAGGGGTAAAGCGCTGAAGCAGGAACTGATCGGCCATCGTCTGGATGTTTTCAACAACCTTTGGCGGTGCTTTGTCTTCTGATTTGACACTTTTTGAACGGGAGAAGGAACTTGGAAAATCAATCAGTACTTTCTCGGCTGAGGAAATACTGCGCCTGAAAATTTTAAATTTAGAATCTACCTCTGAAAAACCTTCATTTTCGGTTCCTATAGTTTCAGAAGTTCCAAGCAGCATAAATCCTCCCGGATTCAGGCTGTAATGAAAAAGCCCGATCACTTTCTTCTGCAAATCCGACTGCATGTATATGAGTAAATTGCGGCAGGTAAGAAGGTCGAGTTTCGTAAAGGGCGGATCTTTTATCACATTCTGAGGGGCAAAAACCACCATCTCGCGGATTGCGGTATTCACGATGTAGCCTTGACCCAGCGGCGTAAAAAACTGGCTAAGGCGTTCGGGTGACACATCGGCTGCAATGTTTTTGGGATAAACGCCTTTGCGCGCAATTTCAATGGCATCGTGGTCGAGGTCGGTAGCGAATATCTGGAGTGTTAAATTTTTGTGATTTTGGATAATTTCCTGTACCTCCTTAAAAATAATGGCCAGCGTATAGGCTTCCTCACCGGTTGAACAGCCGGTAACCCAGGCGCGAAACACATAGCCATAGGGCGATTCGTCCATCAATGCGGGAATCACTTTTTCTTTGAGGTTCTCCCAAACGGCAGCATCCCGGAAAAAGTTTGTAACGCCAATGAGCAACTCTTTGAAAAGTATTTCAACCTCCTTTGGATTTTCCTGTAAGAAGCGGACGTAGGTGTTAATCTTGTCGATCTGGTGAACACCCATACGCCTTTCGATGCGGCGGAACAGGGTGTTTTTCTTGTACAATGAAAAGTCGTGCCCGGTTTGATCCCGGATCAGGATGATTATTTTATCGAGATTGCTGGTGATTTTAACATCGATATCGCTGTCGGGCTTAACCACCGGAATATATTTGAGAAATGAGATCAGTTTGCCAGGCAATTCCATGGCCGGAGCAACGATGTCTACAATCACCGCTTCGATGGCACTGCGGGGCATGCCATCGAATTTCGCAGAAGCAGGCTCCTGTACCAGTACAATTCCGTTTTTTTCCTTGATGGCTTTCAGTCCATGACTGCCATCGCTGCCCATGCCCGAAAGAATAATGCCTATGCTTCGATTTTGCTGATCAACGGCAAGTGAACGGAAGAAAAAATCGATTGGCAGCCGCAATCCCCGCGATTCAATCGGTTCGAACAAATGAAGGGCGCCATTGAGCAACGACAGGCTTTTATTGGGAGGAATCACATACACGCAGTTGGGTTTCACCTTAAGCCGGTCGGTTGCCTGGAATACCTTCATCGGGGTGATCCGTTGCAACAACTCCGGCATAATGCCAACATGGTTGGGGTCGAGGTGTTGAATAACCACGAACGCCATGCCGCTGTCTTTGGGCATATTCCCGAAAAATTGTTCCAATGCTTCTAGCCCGCCCGCCGAGGCGCCGAGGCCTACGATGGGAAACTGAGACTGTTCGGTTTGGACAACCGGTTTTGTTTTTTTTACCGTTTCTTTTGATTTTGGTTTCCTGTCGCTCATGAGACTTGATGTTATTTCATGCCTGAAAAATAATAATAAGTAAAGGTACGTAAATGACAATGAATTGCATGCACAACCCAAAGTCCCTTCACTTGTCACTTGTCATTCGTCACTCGTCATTCGTCATTCGTTATTCGTTATTCGTCATTCGTTATTCGTCATTCATTATTCGTCCCTCTACCTCTCTCCAGCCGGCAACTCGAAATAAAAGGTTGAGCCCCTTTCCTCTTCGCTCACAACCCCCAGGGTTCCTCCGTGTTTTTCAACGAACTCTTTGCAGATGATCAGGCCCAGTCCGGTTGTGGGTTCATTATCAGTGCCTTTCCGACTCGTGTGTTCATCAAGGCGGAACAGATTTTCGACCATGGTTTCATCCATGCCAATACCTGTGTCACTGATTGATATTTCAACCATGTTGCCTGGCATTTGTTTTGCACCAATGGAGATTTTTCCGCCTCTGGAAGTAAATTTTACTGCATTGGTAGCCAGATTACGGACGATAGTCCCCAGCATGTAGCTGTCGGCAAAAACATCACAATCTGCGGTGATTTCCAATCTGATCTCAATTTCCTTTTTGTCTGCCGGTTCCCTTACCTGTATCAAACTTTCTTCAATAATTGGCAAAAGCGGAGATAAAGCAGGCTCAAAATTGGTTACGCCCCTTCGGATGCGCGACCACTCCAACAGATTCTCAAGTAAACTGTATAGATTGGTCGCTGAGTTTCGCATACTTACGGCGATCTGCTGAAGTTCGTTTAATGTAAAAGAATCAAGCTCTTCGGCCATCAATTTTGTAAAACCAAGGAATGCATTGAATGGTCCGCGGAGGTCGTGGGCAATGATAGAGAAGAATTTGTCTTTTTCGGTATTTGCCTGGAGCAGTTCTTCTTTCTTAAGAATAATTTCTGATTCTG
>CAIYES010000383.1 GCA_903925275.1 uncultured Bacteroidales bacterium | reverse complement strand
ATGGTAACAGGCAACCCCGTCATAAACCCGGTTTATCTTATCAGGGTTAATATCGAATGCCGCAATGATCGCCAGTTTCGAGCGCTTGCCTTTGAAATAGCTTATGATGGCTTTTCCAAGGTTTCCAAGTCCCAACACGGCAACCCGCTGTCCCCGCTCCGAATCGATGATCTTGCCAATCAATTCGATCAACTCCTTGATATCGTAACCTTTTCGAAGGTTTCCCGAATATCCTATCAGCATCAAATCCCGTCGAACCTGCACGGGAGTGATGTGAAGCATCTGGGCGATTTCGTGGGAAAAAACATGGGTCTTTTCTTTAGAAAGGATCATCAACAAGGCACGGCGATATTGACTCAGCCGCTCTACGGTCTTATGTGGTAAATTTTTTATAAACATGGCTTATCTATTGGAAGTCTGACATTAAATGTACTACCCTGGTCCGGAATACTGGTGACTTCGATCTTCCCGGCATAATTATCGATTAATTTTTTAACAATGGAAAGTCCGAGTCCGCTTCCGGTTATATTTTTTGTTTTTTCGTTTTTAATTCTGACAAAATCATCAAAAATTTTATCTGTTTCAACAGGGGTCATCCCGATTCCGGAATCCACCACATTTATTTCCATACAGCCTTCATTAAGCTGAAGGGTACAATCAACAGTACCTCCGTCTTTGTTGTACTTGATTGCGTTGGAGATTAAATTGTTGAAGATGATTTCCATTTCTTCAGCATCAGCTTTGATGATGATGGTCCCCTGATGATGAAGGTTCATTGTTACATCCCGCTGAATGGCATATGGGCGCATGGTGTCCATGGCCGTTCTGGCAACCATCACCAGGTCGACATCCGTGATGTTACGCTTGGCTTTACCTGATTCAACGCGGGTAAGATCAAGCAAATCCAGGATCAGGCTGCGCATTCCCTTGATACGGTCGAGTGACCGGTCGATCATCACATCATAATCCTCGAGTTTTGGGCCATTTTGCCTTTCCTTGATCATTTTCAGATATCCTTCGATGGCATTGAGGGGGGCTTTTAGTTCATGCGAAAGAACAGAGAGAAAGGTAAACCTGATTTGCTTTCCGGAATCCTGAAGCTTGTTGGTCATTTTTTTAAGAAACACCCGCTTGGTGATGTTCTCAATGGATGACTTAAGTTCCTGAGGAGTAAAGGGTTTCGGTATGAAATCATAGGCGCCATCGCTGGTTGCTTTCACCGCAAGTTCAAGCGACGCATATGAAGTAATCATTACCACAATAATGCTTTTTTGCTTTTTCTTGATATATTCGAGCACTTCAATGCCCTGGATTCCAGGAAGTTTATTGTCGAGCAAAAGGATATCCGGCTGGTTTGATTCTATGATCTCAATCCCGGCCTCCCCGGTTGAAGCTTCTATTACATCGAATTCAAAAGCTTCATCCATGAACGGATAATCTACCCTGAAATTTCTAAGAATCCTGGAAATTCCGCTGCGAATTCCGGGTTCATCATCGACGACGAGAATTTTTAGTGTTGACATAGATTTATT
>CAIYES010000382.1 GCA_903925275.1 uncultured Bacteroidales bacterium | reverse complement strand
TATTCGACAATCATCAGGATATCTTCATCATCGGCTACCGCCCCGGCCAGTTTCAGTAGTTCATGCTTTTTGGCTACAGGTGCCGCTGAAGCGCCGAATGACGCTGTTTTCACATGTTCCTTGAGCTCTTTCCCCTTTAACGAGATCAGGATTTCACCGTTGTTGCCTACCATATAGGATGAAGGCCAAACCGGCAGACCCCCATCCAGGTTGTTTTTCAGAATCTCCGGATCATATGCACCCGGATCGCTTTTCATTATAAACAGTTTATGACTTAATTTGGAGAAGAGGGCATGGTATTGTTTCAATTGCTTGCTTTTCCGGGTATTCTGACAATCGTAACTGTCTTTCGAGAAGATCAGGAAAATAAAATTTTTAGTATCAGCCCAGGTTTCCGGTATGATTTTTCCGGTCAGGTTGAAATCGGGATCCATTCCCTCTTTTTTCAGCAGTTTATAGTTGCCCAGCTTCATAACATAAACCGGCAATAAGCGGTTGGGGGGCAGTACCTGGAAAACGGTATCGTTAAAAGCATTCCGGATAAACAGTTTTCCTTTGTTCTCATATTGGGTACCCTGATCAGTACCCCGCATCACCGATTTTGAAAAGCGGTCCAGTTTTTCAAACTGGGTAAAAGTAGCCAGGGTATCCCCTCTTTGATTAAAAATTCCCATCATGTATTTGCCCCCGAATTCGAAGGGACTCCCCAGTTGCAGGGCATAGGTATTCCGGTCGAGCATGATGGAACTTAACCGCTGATAAACAAAGTCCGATCCTGCGCTCCACATACCATTGGAATTACCTTTTGGGGCAGGACTGTTTTTCCCGTGGTTCAGATCGATGGCAATTTTGCCCTTTCCCCTGATCTGATCAGGTTTTTCGGGATCAAACTGATTCGACAGATTCATCGGCATTTGCGAACAATCATATTCCATAATATAAGATTGACCCATGAAAGAGTTCCTGTATTTGTAAAACAGGTTTTTTCCGAATGCCCAAACAGAGGTGCCGCCGCCAATAAAGGTGTTGTCGCCATTCACGGTCATTCTTTCGGCGGTTACCTCAATACCGGTGAATTCATTCTGAACCACTGTGCTCAGGTATTTCCCTTTTCGGGAATAAAGGAGAATTCCCGATGGATTAACCGCCACGATGTTCAAATCCATCAGGTAGTATTTGAACTTCATGACCCTGGCAAAGGAGGAATCAGGCACCTTTTCCATTCGGATGTAGGTGATTTTGGCAGCCACATCCGACAATACAAAGTCCCTGATGTTATGAAGGCTACCGGCAATATCGATCACCACCGGGAGGCGTGATGGATCAACAGAACGATCTTCCTTGAACCTGAACCCGGCAGGAAGCTTTTTCACTGAATCAGCCAGTTTGTTTTCACGCTCAACGCGTTCGGCCTCTTCGTTTTCCCGGAGCAGGATCTCAGCGGAGAGTTTTTTCTCATCGTTTTCCAGCCGGTTGCCCTGGCAGGAAATGAGCAGAAACAAGACTCCGCTGATCACTGTTGAGGGGAATAGGTTCTTTTTGAATTTTGTTGTTAGCGGTTTATTCGTATCTGAGCAGGTCTACCGGATTCCTGGAAGCTACCCTCCAGTTTTGCCAGGTGATGGTCAATAATATGATCAGGAAGGTGAGCATCCCGGCAAAAGCAAAAATCCACCAGCTGATGTTTATCCTGAAAGCAAAATTTTCCAGGTACCGGTACATAAAATACCAGGCAAGCGGGCAAGCCACCACAAATGCAAGGGCTATCCACATTAAATAATATTTTGAAAACTGGGAAAGGATGGTCAGGCTTGTGGCTCCATTGACTTTCCGGATACCGATCTCCTTTGTTCTTAGCTCTGTTGCAGAGATAACAAGGCCCAGCATCCCGACACATGCAAGGAATATGGCCAAAACAGAGAATAGCAGAAAAAGGATTCCCCTCCGCTCATCCAATTTGTAGGATTTTCCGAAGTCAACATCAAGAAAACTGTATTGAAAAGGTTGTGCATTGGTCATCCTGTTCCATTCATTCTGGATGTACGCAATGGTACTTTTCACATCCCCGGGTCTTAATTTCACAACAAGCAGGTTCCCCTGATCGGTAAGGTTACCGATCATCATCGGCTGAATCTCCTGATAAAGGGGTTGAAAATTGAAATCCCTGACCACCCCGATGATTTGTGCATAAACATTTTCTCCGTTTTCTTTCGTTTCAAAGATGATCCTTTTACCAACCGGCTCTTTCCAGCGATATTTCCCTGCAGCCTTCTCATTGATAACCGCTTCAATATCCCCGGAAGCTCTTCCTTTGGAAAAATATCTTCCGCTGATCAGTTTAATATCCAGTGTTTTCAGAAATTCCTGGTCGGCAAGCATGGTAAACAATAAATAGGACTCCGATCCCGGACCTCCTTCGAGGCTATAGTTGGTAGGTTCAAAATGCCGTCCCGGAACCGAGTTAACAAAGGAAACCTCAAGTACTCCCGGGTTTCTTTTCAATGTTTCCGAAAATGCTTTCTGGCTTTCCCCGAGCGCTCTTGCTCTTTCAATCAGCAACACATTATCTTTGGAGAATCCCAGTTCTCTTTTATTCATATAGCGCAATTGCAGAAAGATGATGGTGGTTGAGATGATCAGCCCGATGGAGATGATGAACTGGAGCGTGAGCAACAATAAGCTGAGCCTGGACCGGCCCACTGTGGCACCTGATTTTTTCCCAAGGATACTTGCCGGATTGACGGATGAAAGCTGAAAAGCAGGATAGAGACCCGAAATGATGCCAACCAGGAAGGTAATGGCCAGGGAAACAAGGAACAGGCAGGAGATATCTGTAAACCTGATAAAAGTATCCAGATAGTGGTTGAAGAAAGGGATCGAACATTTCAGAATAATTAAAGCCAGCAACAGGGCGGTAAAGCTGATCAGGATGGATTCAACCAGAAATTGCCAGATCAGGGAGCCTTTTCTTGCTCCCATCGCCTTACGCAGGGAGAGTTCCATGGTTCTTTTTACGGATCGGGCCATGGATAAGTTGATAAAATTGATGCAGGCAATGACCAGGATAAATGCTGCCAGGATTGAAAACAGGATGACGTTTTTTAAACTTCCGAACCTAAGCATCAGGCCGTCCAAACCTGGGATACCTTCCATGTTGTGGTGGAGGTATACACTCCTGACAGGAGCCAGGTGAAAGCTGATCTGATTGTTTTTATCTTTAAAATATTCGGCAACAGGCATGCCGGTTTCCCCCTCCAGCCAGGGTCCCATTTGTTTTCTGATAAAATCCGGGAACTTGGCTTCAAGTTGTTTTTTATCGTAATGCTCCGGGAGTGTCAGGTAGGTTTGTAAACAACCATCACCCCAACCCGTTCCCGTATAATCCCCGGGAATGATAAAGTCGAAAAAAAAGTGCGAGTTCGTTGGCAATTCGCTGACCACAGCGGTAATTTCATAATTTGTTTTGGTATCGAAAAGTAGCGATTTCCCTATTGGGTCTTCATTTCCGAAAAATTTTTTCGCTGTTTTATCAGTAATGATGATGGTATTTGGTCTCCGCAAGGCATC
>CAIYES010000381.1 GCA_903925275.1 uncultured Bacteroidales bacterium | reverse complement strand
GCCTGTGCCGAATGGCTTATCCGCGAAAAATATACCAATCCCGGCAGGATCGTAGCCGAGGGAGGCAGCAACGGTGGGTTGCTGATGGGCGCCATTGCTACCCAGCGGCCCGATCTTTACAAAGCGGTACTTTGCGGGGTGCCATTGCTCGACATGATCCGCTTTCATAAGTTCCTGATTGCCCGTTACTGGATCCCCGAATATGGCTCATCCGACAATGAGGCGGATTTCAGGAACATGCTTGCCTATTCTCCTTACCACCATATCCGCCAGGGAATCAACCTCCCCACGATGCTGATCAGGACGGGCGCCAACGACAGCCGCGTGGATCCGCTGCATGCCAAGAAATTCACCGCGGCCCTGCAGAATAACCCTGGCCAGATCAACCCGGTGATGCTCTTCATCGATTACAATGTAGGCCATGGTTCGGGCCAGGCTACCCGGCAGCGTATCGACAACATCATGGTCGATTTTGAATTCATCCTGAACCAGCTAGGGATCCAGTAAAGGTTCAATCTGTTATTTCCTGGAAAACAGGTAGTTCAAAACAGGACTATATAATTCGCAAAACGAAATGTATATGATTTCAAAACGAAATGTATAAAAAATAATCACGTAGCAACAACGCCTCCTGCGACCATTTTATTGCTACATTTGCAGTGCGTCTCAATAGTATTTCCATTAGACTTATGACCCATCACCATAGGCCCGGCAGCGGAGCAATCCGCATGGTACTATTGAGACGCACTCTTTATTATCAGCCGGGCTTTTTTTTATTCTATCTGGTAGTTGGCCGTAAGTACCTCGATTTTGCTTGGTTTAACGGACTTTTTAGAAGCAGCAACCGGCATCTTATAACGCCTATTCTGCCAGCCATACCTATCTGAAAACTCCTGAATAATCTCCTGTGGATAGTTGCTCAACAGGAACTTGCCTTTAATCATTGAAAGCCCCTCCAGAAGCTGCTGAAGGTCTTTGGTTGTATAACCGGAATAATGTGCCTGGTCTGTATTAGGATAAGGCGGATCGGCATAAAAGAAGGCATCCTCGCAATCGAATGCTTTAATCACAGACACAGCATCCTTGCATTCAATTTGGGTATGTTCCAGCCGCTGGCATATCTCTTCAGTGAATTGTCGCTTCTTGTTGGTAACCTTTATGGCCATACTTCCCTTCTTACGATCATATCCCCAGGAACTGGACAATTGAGAACCGAATGATTGCGTTGACAGTACCCATGTTGCCCATGCCCTGGTTATTGAATCATGACCTGCAGGGCTACAGTAGATTGCCCACGCCCGCTGATGTGTCTTCCTGCTGTGCAACGTAGCCTTCACCAGTTTATTAAGCTCACGGAAGCGCATTTTTGCCATAGCATAGAAATTGATCAGCTCCTCATTGAGATCATTAATAATCTCAACCGGAGCTGGTATTTTTCCAAAGAAAACAGCCGCTCCACCAAGGAACGGCTCGCAGTATAAATGGTGTTCGGGGATTAGCGGCAGAATGTGCCGCAGCATTTGTTGTTTGCCCCCATAATAGGATATGGGGGTCTTTAAATGTGGTTTTTTGTCCATTTAATTAGTGTTTAATGATTAGTTTGGATTGCTTATGTCCCATCAAACACTACTTTATTACCCAATGATCATCAGGCTGGTTTTTCAAGATCTGGCTCAGCCTCGGTTTTCCCACTCAGGATGGAATGGGATTTAAAATACTCAGATGTTATCAGCCCGTACCCAACCAGGATTATGGTGAAGACTGCCCAGAATTGCTCGGCATTAACGGAGGCGCCATTGGTGCTTTTGATTATCATATAGGTGAGAAGCAAAAATGCCCAGTAGAATCCTACTCTCTTGGACGATGCTGAACCCTGCTGATCTTCCAGTGCCCCGGCCAACCATTTGAAAAATGTTTTCATGTTGTTGATTTTTGGAATTCGATTAATACTTCAGATTTAGATTTCCCGGATTGTAATTGTTATTACATTTCTTTCCAGCAATGTGTTAATTCATCCCAATTGTATAATTTTCCATCTGACGGATATGGAACAGGAGGCTGCCATTTACAATTCTCGTCAAGTATCCATGATGGAAAAGGTTTTCTTGATGAAAAGTTCTGCTTTTCGGAATAATATCTACTACCAATGCCGGCATAATTCTTTGTAGAATCGTTCATAAAAGTTTCTACCCAATTACCCCCAAATAACTTATTCGCAAGTTCCGCTGACTCGACAACGATCACCTGTGTTACCGTATCGGCTTCAATTTTTGCATAATACTTCTGTGAAATTCCCAATGCAGGGATTAAAAAAAATAATAACATTATCGTCTTTTTCATATCAAGGAATGTATCTAATTATAACTATTCCGGATCCTCCATATCCAGGGATATAACTTCCGCCAGCCGCCGCTCCACCACCTCCGCCACCAGTGTTTGCCGTTCCGTTGGTCATTGTTCCACTTGTGCTGAATCCTCTACTTCCGCCACCAAGACCACCATTTCCATAAACAACGCTGTAAGGCGTATAACCACCTCCACCGCCACCACCGCAATAATAGGTTGCTGTTCCAGAAATAGAATTTGATAGACCATCTCCACCATGTCCATAACCATATGTTCCGGCTGTTGTGCCGTTAGCGCCAGCACCTCCGCCACCCCCGCCACCAGTATTTCCGTTTCCGCTTCCACCGTTATGGTTGCCTGTTAATCCCGTTCCATTGTGTGCAGAACCCCCGCCAGAACCCCCACCACCATTACCTGTTGAGTCGCACGAATATCCGGAATTGGTATATCCAGCACCTCCGCCACCCCCTTCTGCAACTATTGTTGAAAACGAACTATTGGTTCCTGAGGTACCAAGCGATCCGCCGCCGCCGCCTATCTTTATAGTATAAGATCCCGCTGTGACTGCAAAAGACGAATTATAAATATATCCTCCAGCACCTCCGCCACCTCCTCCGTTGTTGCCGCCAGCGCCTCCGCCAGCACACACCAACACTTCAACACTTCCGCTACCCGTAATCGTCAGCGTGCCTGTTGTTGTAAAAGTATGTATCTTATAAGATCCCGATGTTGTTACCGTTCCGCCGGATAACGATAATGGTGTAGATGTGGTGGACGATTGAAAATAGTAGGTAAATATTTGTCCCGCTGCATAAATGGGAAGCAACAAGATAATCAACATCAATTTTCTCATAATTTATGTCCTATTAGTTGAATCATAAAATTCCTTGGTTTGGTTGTGGTTGCAGAAAACACCAACCATATCATATTTCCCTTGGCTATTGTGGCATTCGTAAATGTATATGCCTTTGTTACCGTGGTTCTACTTGTGGTTGCTGTTCCTGCGTAAATTACTGCCGTTCCCGTATCGGCTATACTGGCACCGTATCTTACCTTTACCGTCACATTTACTGAACCTCCGGCTGCAGTTGTAGTTGCTATTAAGGCCAATGAGTCAAGAACAACTCCCTGGGAATAACCTATTGGGAATTTGTACAATGTATTTATCATTGTAGAGTCAATACCTGCCCCAAATAAAGGAATGATTTCAGAATTAAGTTTGATGTCTGCAATGTGTTTTCCATCAACCATATCGGCATTCAAATTAGTATTCGCCGTGGTCGAGGTACAAGCATAAGGTTGCGTTCCTGTGGCTACATTTGATATGAAATTGGTTCCTGTGGCTACTCCCAAAGTAGGCGTTATAAATGTTGGAGAAGTTGAAAATACAAGATTGGTTGATGTTGTACCTGTTGTACCTGTTGCAGATGTTAAATAATTTAATTTTGTTCCCGTCGTTGTTACTGCTGTCGTTCCAATTTTCCAGTCAGATGGAAGTGTTACCGTTCCGGTAAATGTAGGCGTCGCAAGATTTGCTTTTAATCCGAATTGAGCAACTGACCAAAAATAAGCTGCATAACCTTTATTCACAGCCGAATCGCTCTTTGCAACCTTCAATAAAGCGATACTATCGCCGTATGTCTTGACCGCACCTTGCGACATTATTTTGGTGGCACTTGTTCCCGTCGTTGTAATCCTATCCGTCGTATAAAGTCCATTTGTAACGGTGGCAGCATTGCCCGAATTGTTTGCATAGGTTACAGAAATTGTGTATGATCCAGCAGCCACTCCTGTTAAATATCCCATTGTTGCATGATTGCCCCAATTGTATGCAGTAACTCCATTAGACAGCGTGTTTTTCACCTTCTTCAATAACGTTGTTTTTCCTGTTCTACCATTTGTAAAAACAGATCCAAAGTTTGTTTTAGCTTCTCCCACGATAATACTATCTGAACTTGTACCTGTATTGAGATTATTCAGATACACTGAATCATTAATTGTTAAGTTTCTTGAATAAATCCAGTCCCACCACTTACCCATGTCGGGGTCGCCAAGGATTCCGTTACTATTCCACGGAGCAAGAGCAAGTGTATGAATATTTGATTTTCCTAATTCTGGCAAAGCATAACCCAGCCAAAGAGTCTTATATCTTAACGTGGTATAAGCTCCTCCAGTCCCATAAGAAAAATCAAGTGCATTTTGTGCCAAGTCTATTCCTGCTAAATCCGTAGCACTCGCTCCATTTTGACTAAACAAACTCAATCCATCAACCCGTCCAAAATCCAAACCCTCTCTCCACCATGCCGGATTCTGCCTATTTTTAAATCCTACATACCCTGATGGATCAACATTAAAAACCATTGAATAGGTAGTATCCCACCGTTGATAATTAGACCCCAAACATATTCTGGAAGTTTCATTCATAGAACCATACCCAACAAAATGGTTATCAGAATTTATACCATTGATAAAACCCGCATAATTTGTATCATTATATAAGGCAGTTCCAAACGATTTATCAACTATCAATCCCCCCATAAAATCATTTGGGATATCTAAAACTCTTGCCATAAAATTACCGTATCCCGCTTCGAGAGTTGTTCTTGTAGTACCTGATGAATCATGTACATAGAAATTACCCTTTAAATCAACATCCTTTCCGTAAAGTTTCCACCGATGTGCTAAGTCACCAAACTGTTTTACGTGAGGACTATATGTACCCCCATCACTATAACGTATGCCCAACGAATCAAATAAATATTGCGAGTTTGAGGTGCTGGATTCCAGTTTAAATATTATCCCATGACTTGATGCAAAATTTGTATAGATGCTATTGATAAGACTGTTAGCTTTATTGATTAAGAAAAATCCTGATGATGGATCGGCTGATATTTGCGTGTAATTATTTGCATTATATTCAGTCCTGATGTTAATGGGTTGAAGTTTACTTATTACATCACGAGTGTAAATTACCGGACAAGTCAGCTTGCTGAACGATGCCGGGTTCTGGGCCAGTACTGGTAATGAAATTGCGATAAGCGCAACTATGATAAGCTTTTTCATCAGAATAGTTTCTCCATGTTTAATGATAAATTGACGGTTGTGTGATTCCAGTCAGGACTTGTAACATTTATGCCTGTTTGCACCGAAAACGGGATGTTTAAGGTTAAGGTAAGATTCGCAAGCGACTCAATTGTTTCATTCATCAGCTCCCTTGCATCTGTGGTCGTGATTACAATATTAACAGGAAGCGCAGTTTTATTTTCAATTGAAATGGTCTTTAAAAGATGTTTCAACGGAATAACATCATCAAACAAAGCGTTATCCGAGATATTCTCTGCGGCGAAATTGAACGGAATGGGAACTGTTTTTGATATCCAGTTCGTTCCGTTAAAATACAGCAAATCACCTGCTGCCTCGCCCTCAGGGAGTGATCCGTTTCCTGCCAGCAGGTTGATCAATGTGCTGTCGCCGTCCATTAGAGTGTTATTATCTTATAAAGGCAATATATGATGATGTTGGCCGATCCTGCCGAAGGGCCGGTTTCCCCTGATAAGCCGATCGAGACATACTCGTTCTCGTACATCTGACCCGGATTCGGGACCATATCGTAAGTTGTTGCAACCGGTTCCTCTAAAAAGTTGTTCGGGAATGAACCGATACCTATTTCCGTTACATCATCACCGTAAAAGACGTTCAGGCTCTGGATGCCCACTTGCAATTGAACCGCCGGATCAACACGAGCGCTCATCGAAATAACCTGTGTGACCTTGCCGATTCCGGGACGTGGAATAACAATCTGCCACTGCTCCAGGGAGTCTGCACTGAATACTTTCCTGAGATACATTAAATCAACGCTTGCCGGCGCCGGCGGTATGGCTTCAATTACATGAGCGGTGATGACATCGAGTATATTCTCAAGGGATGTCATTTCGATACTGCCTGAAGGAACTGCTGCAGCATAACCTGTCGCATAACGATTATATCCCCTTACATTATGCGTGGTTGTGTCTTTAAAAGTGCGCAACTCGCCAGTGGTGTTGTCGGGAGTAAGATATAGTTTATAACCCTCAGTCAGAGGATTATCATCCAACCCGCCCTGGATGGTATAATTAGCTGCCGGCACATAGCAGAACTCCTGGCCATCGAAGAAAATGCCTTCAGAAACATAGATATGCGTGCTGTCATACGTAATGTTAAGACCAGTTATGATGTAATTTCCAGGAACACCGGTCAGGCCGTTTACCAGGTTTTTAATAGTTTCGACTGTCGCGTTCTGGATGAATTCCCAATCCTCCGGACGCAGTGGCTGACCCACTCCCGCGCTTACTGCAAGTAGCTTATCCATGTTATATCAATTGAATTATGAACGATTTTCCAACCATCTTGAATTTCTGAACAATTGCGGCTATTACGTTACACTCACTCTCCAGCTCCCTGGGCACTTCTACCACAAAATCAACATCCGTGGTAACATTGCTTGCATAACAGTAATTGTCAGGTTCCACCGCGTAAAAGTCGACATCTCCTGCAGGTGGTCCGGCCAGGAACATCCATGGGCCAAGTGAATACCCTTCAACGATCTTTATCTCTGTTGAATTAAACCGGTCATTGAGATACTTCTCCAGGTAACATATCTGCGGCGTCATCTTTGCATCACGCAGTGATTTTCCACGGAAAAGCCTTAAACGATCCAGGATGTCGCCCAGCCAGCTCAGGTACACTTTTACCCATGCCACAAAGCGAACCTTGCGCTTGGCGTACGGCAGCAATATCTGCCCGATCTTATATAATGAGAATTCCCACATTATGACTCAATGTTTACAATGGTTTCATCAACATAAACCCAGGTGCTGTCTTCATTGTCAATTACAAAATGTCCGGCAACGCTGTTAACGAACATTTCCACCGGCGAATATGTCCCTCCTGCAGGTTTATGCCACGCTCTTCTTACGGCTACGTCTATCACACCTTCTGCAAGCTGAATGGCATCCACAAGTTTTGACAGCCTGAGAATTCCGTCGAATTCAAGCGCATCGCCAAAAGTCTTTAATGCATCTGCGATCGGGAACACACTGCTGTCTCTGAGTAAACTGTTATTGACTGCCAGCACCGTGCGATCGCGAATAATGCAGATATCTATCTTCAGTATATCTGCGCTCAGGCTTACCACCTCCAGTTTCGTGCCGGCATCACGCCAGGCATTCCAGAACTCCGTAAAGGCTGACTTCTCCGTGACAGTGAGAGCTGCTTTAACCCCATTTACTTCCTTGGCTACTTTCAGGATCACTTTGCTGTTGACTTCCTGCGCGGCAGCATATTTGATAATCCGCGCCTCTGCATCGTAAACAGCATAGGAATACTGGTTATCTGCCCAAATAAGTTCATGGCCGTATTGATACTTCTTACTCTCTTCGGCATACCAGCGCAGTGTATGTGGCCGCTTGGCGGCCATGATGGCGTTGATGGCTGCCGTAAGTTTATCAAAGAGAGTTTCAACCGTCCAGCTTCCAACGGCAACCACATACAGGAACAGCCTCCAGATGGCCACTTTTGAGGTACTTCTCAGATCGGCCAACAGCGTATCGGCATCGTCCATCACACTCGAGGGGTTGGCGGGATCCACCACAAAGTCGTGGAGTTCCTGCAGGTTGGCCTTGGTCAGAGCCAGAGCATTGTATATTTCAGCGATTGTGCGTGCCATCAGAGTACCTTCCAGATTATTTGATGAATAATACCCTGCGATGGCTCAACGAGCTGTACGCAGGCACGGACGTAATTCGTCAGCAGTCCGATGATGTTATAAGTATGCGTTTGCGCATCAGGATCCAAAAACACCTGCGAACGGGGTACATGACTGAAGTTAATACCGTCCAGAGACTGATCAATGTAAATACCAACCATATCATGCCAATCGCGGGGCGGGTCTTCAGGAATGCCCCCATCGGCAATGCCGCTGTAATTGATCTGTACCGTGAGCCGGTCGCGCAGGTTGAAAAGCCTTACCGACGGAAACTCATGATCACCGTTTACCAGGTCATACTCCAAATTCTGTGTTATCATAGTAAGGTCCTCATCCGATAATTGCACTTCTTCGCCTAAGCCTGACACTGGCTTGATGCCGTTGCGGGAATAATAATCCGCCACCCGGCTATCCATAGCCAACGCGGGGATATACACCTTTGTCCCGGACGGAACAGCCAAGTCAAGCTGAAGCTCCGTGTTGGCTTCAAGAAGATCAAAAACACCATCAACAGAACCAAGCTCCTGTATGGAGAGGTCGAACAAGGTCTGGTTGTTATTTGCCGGTACCGATCTCATTATTTATAGTTAGCATCAATTTCAAGTTTCCCGGAACTGTTGATCTTCGTTGTTTTTACATTCATCCCATCCAACCCGAACTGCTGACGAATTTTTCTCATCATCCCGGAAGGATCTTCATCGTCAAGGAACTCAGCCAACCCAACGCCCACCATTGGATCAAACTTGTATTCACCTTCAGCGGCCGATAACAGGTCCTGCTGATGCTGAAATGTCGCGTCGCCAATAACGAAATCACCGTTTACACAGGCGATATCTCCGTTCTCATCACACAGTATGTCGGTTGCTGTGGTCATATTAATTTATTGTATATCCAAACGTGCCGGTCACGGCTCCGCCGGGAGCGATTAAACCGGTTGAATAGGTTATCATCATCTGCTTAATATAGGTATCAATTGCGTCAGATATATTACCGGCCAGCGCATCGAAAACTGCGTCCGGTTCCCTGTCTTTTGCCTTGGCGTTCACAAATGCAGCCTTAATGTCTGCTTTCAGTTTTGTTTTATTGAGTGGCATTATTTAAAAAGTTTTGGTATTCGTTGACTGATCTGCTGCAATTGGGGTATGTTGATCGGCGTTCCGCTGGGACCAGTCCCGGTGGTCACCGTAATTTTCATAATCTCACTTACCAGGTCGGTAATCAATGTTTTCAGATTCTCCTGGTTGTTTTTTATCACAAGTTTTCCGCTGCTTAAATCAACTGATAATCCATCTTTGTCAAGCAACAGCACATGGTTCTCAAGGGTTATTTTAATCGATTCCACCGTAGAAAACATGCTGATCACATACGAATTGGAATCAATACCCGATAGCTTTGAAACAATAATGGAACTACCCTTTACCGGGGTGATAACAATGCCTTTTCCGCCATCCACGGCGGCACGTTTGCGTACTTCCGGGAAGGGAGTTCCTAACATATCCTGCACATCAACATAATCCTCTCCGGGATAATTCTCTGTCACCGTGGCCGGAAAAGATATTGTTCCCGGTCCGTGCAGCTCCCTGAGCGCTTGTAATATTTGTTGGTCTTTACGGTCCATCAGATTTTGATACCTATCTCGTTTACACGCCTTGCGCCTTGCCGTGAAAAAGTGACTTTTACCGATGTTATATAGTATGTTCCATCCTTTTCGCTGTACCGCGTGTCTGTTATCTTTGCCCTCATCCCGGGTTTTGAAAATGGTACCAGGAATGTCGTGATCTTACCTTCATAGCCGGAATATTGGTATTTTTTAATCTCCTCTGCAGCGCGTTTCTCAAGGTCTTCTTTTGATGTAACGTTGTAAAGAAACAATGGCCTTACCTGGCCGTCATCGTCTCCGACATTAACCTCAATCCTCGTGTTATCCTTCTTTACCCATACAGCCTTTACCTTCAGTTTCACATCTTCGGCATTGTGGTACTTCAGGTCGTTATCTTTAATGGTATTTATGCCAAGGCTGTATTTTACTTCTCCGTAATCAGGTATATAAGAAAGCCCCACATAAAGCAATTCGTCAATAAAATATGCATCCAGCAAGCACTCGTCCTTGATGTCCTGGACAACGTCGAGCATTCTTTTTCCTGTCTTAATTGTATAGTTCGTAAGCGGGACATCGGCAATATTGTCCGTCAGTTTAATTTCGGTACCCGCAGTCGCCCATTGTAATAATTCCTTTAAGGTAGTAGATTTAAAAACCTTCACTTCGGCCGGTCTTCGCAGAAGATATTCGTAACCTTCGCACTCGATTTCAAGAGGTGTTGTGTAGTTAATCCGGTAAATAAAACCCTTGAATTCATTTTCAAGTTTACCATCGTAACCCAGGCTGATGCTGATCTTATCGCCACGATCGAACTGCTTTGCGGTTTGAGCTGATTCTGATATGCCATATTCGACGCTGCGAAGCCTGGCCGAAGCCGGTATTCTGATTTTGGCAGTACTGCCCAGGTTGTAGATCGACCGTTCAATCTCGCAATGGTTCACAGCCGTAAACGACAGCTTTTTTCCATCCTTCTTTTCGATCTCTATTTTACAGTTCAGTTGCACGAACATTATGAAAGAATTAATTCAAATTTGATGTCTGAAATCATGCTCATGGTGAAGCCCTGGGCATGTTGGATGCCATGCATTTCAGAGAGATCAAAATCTTTGATCACGATCTTCTCATCCTTATCAAGCATAATTGCAGTCAGCACGGAGGAAATATCAAGCGCCTCATTTATTTCCACAAAATCCTTCAGCTCTTTCACGGCATCGTCAGGGTATTCGTTGTCTGCAGATACGATCATTCCTTTAATGCTGATATCCCAATCATCGATACTGATCTGTTCCTTTACCGTTCCCTGGCGACCGATCAGCGGCGTTTCTACGATGGTCTTTTTCATCTTCATGGAGATGATGGTGTTCTGCAGCAACAATTCTTTATCGATGTTTTTCTTTTTGTCTTTATATTTCAGGGTGATGGGCATGAACATCTCAAGCCCCAGCAGGTTCTTTGTATAAAACGGTTGACCAAGGTTGGATTTTTCCCGCCTGAGGGGGATTTTAATATTATAATCCTGATTGCCCCGTTCCATAAACGGAATAGCGGTGTCAAACGGCATTTTAACACCAGGCAGCCCCTTGGTGCTCGACATGATATATGCCGACTCGGCAACCAGTAAAGGATATGGCATCATGCGATAATTGAACACGATCTCAAACAATTTCGGTATGTCGAATTCTGTTTTTGCCATTACTGTTTTGTTGCCAGTTTGTTCATACCGTTCAGCACCCGGAGCATAGCCTCCTGAGTTTGGTCTACAACATCATTCATGCTCTCTTTAATGCCATTCGCATGAACATTGATATTTTCAACGAGTTTGCCAAAAGTGACGCTAATGTTTACCGCCTTGGAACCACCAGATGCAACTGAATCGATCGCGGCAGCGGGTTCAAAGGCGGGAGTATTTGGATTGCCTCCAGGCTTTTTTGAATTATCAGGAGGATTTCCACTTGAAGCTTCATTTCCTACATCCATTCCTTCTATAACCCTGTTACCCGCATCAAGCTGTTTTTTTAACTTGTCATTTGCTTCCTGTTTTTTTTCCTTTAACTTTTTAAATGTATCATCAGGTGTTGAGGTATTGGTGTTATTCATATTTTCCAATTCCGCTAATAAACCTCCGTTATAGCCTTCCTTTTTTAGGATGGTGGTTATTGTTCGTATTTTTTGATCAAGAGGAAGATTTTCATTTTGAGCAATTGTTTTTATTAAATCACCTTTTTTTGAGTGCGCTGCAGCACCTGCAAAAATGGTATTTGCCCTTGCTTTCATTTCCTCTTCTTTAAGTCCCAAATCCATAACCTTTTTGAACAAAGGAGCTAATTTCTCTTTTTGTGTTTCTAAAGCGATAGTACGCAACAGAGACTTATTATATTGATCTACATTTTGGCGTAAAAGATTATAATTGATTTTTTCACTATCTATTCCCTTGAGGATATCTGGTTGAATGTCTTTTAACTCATTATAAATTTTATTGCGCAACTCAGCTTTTATATTATGGTCGAATAGCTGATTTGCCAAAGAATTTACACGCAAACCCTCCTCTTCTAATTTTTCACTGGTCTTAATGCTAAACCACTCCGTTACTTTTCCAACTAAAGACGAAACAACACCAAGAACTTTTGAAAATACCGGATAAAGTCTTTGACCTATAGCATTGGTCATTTGATCGATATTGTCCTGGACGGTTGACAACCTGCCACCCAGGGTTTCGCTTTGTTTATTGGCCATATCATAAAACCGGCCGCCTGCTGTAGTGGCGTGTTCAAAGGCCTTGGTAACCATGTCGGAGGATATCTTACCCCCTTCCATATCCTTTTTAAGTTGCCCGATGCTGCGACCGGTCATCTCGCTGATCTCCTGCAGGGGATTGAATCCATTGCTGACCATCTGCAGCAGATCCTGACCCATCAGCCTGCCTGCAGCCGACGACTGGGCAAAGGCCAGCGCCAGACCTGAAAACTTTTCCTTATTGCCCATCGAAACATCGCCGAGCATCTTTATGGATGGAAGAATCTTTTCAGCAGAAACGCCAAAACCGAGCAACGTTTGAGCTGCCGGCATCACATCTTCGTTTCTCAATGGCGACTTAGAAGCGTATTGCATCAACTGCCCGACCATGGCATCGCCTTTTGCTTTACTGCCCAGCAGAACCTGGAACCCGGTATTGAGCTGTTCGTACTTTGCTGTTGTAGCAAATATTTCCTTTACGCCTCCGGCCACAGCCCCCACACCCATGGCAATGCCCAGACTGGGAAGCAACCCGCCCATGCCAAGGTTCTTGAGAAATCCGAGGCCGCCGCCACCTTTTGGAAGCTTATTTCCGGTATCAAGGCCGATTTTCCCAAGTTTCTCCAGCTCTTTTTGTGTAGACTGGATCATCCGGTTATATCCGGCGATATGCTTCTCGTCAAATGCTTTGGTAAGTCTTCCCTGAAGCCCCGTAAGGCGATCCTGCAGACGCTCTATCTTCCCGGGAAGGGCGCCGATGCGGTTGCCGTAATCATCGAATCGTTTCTGAAGGCGTTGACCAGTTGCATCCATGCGGCTGTTGAACGCGGCCACATCACGCGAAATCCGATCCAGTTTGTCGCTGAATCGGTTTTGGAAATCGATAATATATTGTACCTGGTTTTCGGTCATTGGTAGTAGCTTCTAAAGATGTCAAGCTGCTTGTTGATTTCCTTGTTTTCAGACTCCCGCTTGCGGATATCCATTAAAAACGCCACCTTGTCAGCCCATTCTTGCTTAGTAAGCTGCGAGGCATCCAGGCCGAGATAGTAACGGATCATGTTGTCAAAATACCCGATCCAGTTACTTTGTAAACTTTCCGATGCCTCGCTTACAAGTTTTTTAATTCAGCCTCAACCAGCTCTACCATGTCGCCGGCGGCTACCGCAGCCGAGATCCAGAATTTTGGGATTGTTCTTATTTCTTCTGATCCGCCAAGCCAGCAGTTGCGAAGAACCACCTCGCCTAACTGGATGATCCGATCAACACCGACCTCTGCAGCTTTGGACGGATCATCAACACGAACCCTGATCATGCTCAGTGCGTATGAGAGCGAATTTTTGTCAGCCGGCTTCAAATAGCAGATGTGTTCCTTGATGCGGATGCTGGAACATCCGCCATGTTGTTTTTTCCAATAGGCGATCTGTTCATCGCTTACCTGGCCGATCAGTTCCGTTTTAACCGGTGTTGTATTTGTTTTAGCGCTCATCAGATTACAGTGTTATAATCAATATCCAGGCAGGCGATGCCCATGGTGCTCTCATGCGATTTGTCGCCTTGTTTGCTGTCCTTGTCAAAGTCGGTGAATTCGGCGTGGCGAACCACATCGGTTTTCATCGGCAGGCCTGACTTGGGTACAAAAGCAATCACGATGTCGAATGGAGGAATATCCATCGGGTTGCCGCCGCCGCTTTCGATAATCGATTCCAGTTCGCTCTGCAGTACCTTAATTTCGCAGCTGAACGATTTGTTGCCTCTGCCCATGGCCACCGGCTTATTTCCGGCGGCGTAAATGGGTTCTTTTTCCTGTTTTGAGCCGTATTTAACGGCCCTCAGGCGGGTTACTTCACGACCGAACATGACGACTTTTACATCGCTCCAGGTGTATTCTTCAGTATTTCTGATATCCATTGTTGAAAAGGATTAAGCGGTTAAAGCAGGGTTTTTGAATCCCAGCGAAACAATGATCTGGCTCATGTAGCCAACCGGTGTGATGCGCAGTACCACGTTTAACCGGGGCACAGACAGGATGTTTTGTTTTGGATCGATGTAAGCCTCAAAGGCGGAGATTTCTCCTACCATATTCAATCCCACGGCGCGTTCAATCTTAGCCTGCAGGTAGGCGATCATGGCAGCGTCGAGTGTTCCGTCGGCGTTAACCTTCACCTCCTCGTCAATCTCCTCAACGTAGGTGTTGTAGGTTATCACCAGGGCTTTGTCGATCACCCTGAGGTGACTGATCGTGTGCAGGTCGTTGCTCACCGGTGCACAGGTAGTGTCCTGGTTGAAATAATACCCTGAGCGGGTGGGGAACTTGCGCAACACGATAAAACCCTTGTCGTGCATTGTGTCCAGGTCAGACAAGCGGGTGTCAATAGAATCGCCATCGGTAAGGTACCCGTAGAGCGTTGGCAAAGCGCCATCCTTTACCCTGGAGATTTTTCTTTGTACCGGAATCCTGGCCAGCCGGCCAAGTGTCATTCCAACAGCGCCCTGACCGTTCTCTTCAGTAGCTGCCAGTACAATACCGGCACGCTCCGAAGTCATCCCGAGCAGGTCGCGAAGATTGCTTCCCACACCGGTAAAACCTACACCCTCCAACAGAACAGAGAATGGCATGATCTGGGCCACGAAGTCTTTTGCGAGTGAATCGGCTGCTAAGACTGCAGCATACACTTTGCTGTCAAGCCCGTCGAGCGTTGTTCCGGTATAACCTGCTGCCGGTTTCCATGTTACGCCCATTACCTTGATTTCACCCTGGGCGGATTCTGCCAGTATCTTGGCCGGACAAACATTTTCTGATTTGTCGACCTTCTTATCGATGATAATCGTATCGGGCGAAACGATGATCCACAGTTTGCGACCAGAGCCGGCTTCATTATAAAACTCCTGGATCTGCTTGTAAGCAGCGGCATTATCTCCTGTTTTTAGTATGCCCAGCGCTACGGCCTCGTCGAGTGTATAAATCGGGTAGGCTGTATTTAACTCGAGTTTACCGGAAACCGCCACACCGGTCAGGCAAATGCCCATGATCCCGTCAACGGTTAAAGCTACCCCGCCAAGGCCGTTGCGTTCAATATTGATTGTTACATTAGGAAGTGGCATGATTACTTCTTTTTAGTTTTGGTGACATCCTTTTTTTTAGCCGGTGCAGGAGCCACGACCGGTGCAGGAATAATAACGTTTTCCGTATCTGCTTCGGGAACATTCGCAAAATCTTCGCTGGAGAATTTGAAAACTTCGCTGTCGATATTTTTGGCATGTGCCGTGGCCAGCTCAAGGTCGGTAAAGAATTGCCCGTCGTTGGTGCCGGTGAGCTTTTTATAACCCTGATCGATCAGCTTTTTCGCCTGGTCAATCAGGTCTTTTTTTGCAAACTTTTTCATTTGAAAAATCTTTTTTTAATGATTATAAAGGCGCCGGCGGCAAGTAAAGAGATGATGGCAGCAGCGCCAATCCACATCAGCCATTTTTGCCATCCGAGCAGTACGTTGGTAATTTTAACGTATACCTTTGATTTTACAGCTGCATAATGGTAGGACCTGATTTGCCAGTGAATTTCAATTTCCGGCATCCGGACTGTGGCGGTAAGTATCCCATTGGTATCAATCGTTGCAACCGGCACCTCTATGTATTGGCCCGACTGCTGCGTCATTAACTGCGATATACGGGCATAGAGTTTCCCGTTTTTTTCGGCACACTCTACCAGGTACTTAGACATGGACGAGTCGGCCGGGATGATCTTTGATGTATCCTTTGATGTTTCCCGGTAAGAGCTCGAGTCTGATTCCTTCGGTGGAAACTTTTTCCAGCATTTATCCTGTGTGATACAGGAGGCAGTTATAAGGATAACAAAGAATACGCCGATGATGTTAATTGTTTTCATTTTACAGTTTACAATTTGTACACATGTCTTGTTTTCTTTCAACATTGCGCAACCGGTTCGTGTGGTCATTCAGCCTTTTATCGTGATTCTGCGATTGTTCCTTTGCCAGCTTGATTTCACCATCGTGTATCAGGGAATTATCTGACAGAATTTTAAGCGAAGAATTCATTTCTTTTAATTCGTCCAGAATTTTCTTAGCTAACCACTGGGTAGCACGCCAGATAATTGCGAGTAATCCTAAAATTACACCCTGGTATGCCCATAATAGAAATTGGTCATTAAAACTCATGGTTAAAATATTTACGGAAATTGAGCTGTGATTTCAATTTGAGGTAATTGAACCCTGCGTTGATCGATTGAATCGATCAGGGTTGTTGAAAAATCGCACCGGAAAACTACCATGCGCGGTTTGTATGATACAACCTGGTCGCTACTTCTGACCAAACGTTTGAAAGATTGACCCGACAAGTCCCCAAGTTTTTGATATACATCGTCCATGCGGTCCATTAATTCAAGGCTTTGTTCTTCCATTTCCGTGTCTTTCAACGAGTCGCCGCTATGATCAAGATACAGCCAGATGGCAATGATGGTCTGCCCCAATTGGGACAAATCTGTATATGAATCCCAGGTAACCTGTTTGATATCCACAAGCGCACAGGGAAGCGGTAAGGGATAGGTTTTGGCGGGTATATCCATCTGCCCTTTTTGCAGATCAATCCACCTGACCCAGGGCATTTCTGCCCTGATCCTATCCCTTACCGTCGTGTATAATTCCCTGCGTACCGACATCAAAGTCTGAATTAAAGAGTTATGTCGGCGTGATATAAGCCGGCAGTGTACTTTTGCGCTGCCCTGAGCATACCCGCTTTAAACCGGTGTTGAAAGCCGAATTCATAGGCACGTCCCGTGGTGTTGGTTCCGATCGGTTTATCGAACATACTGAATACGCCGCTGGCCATAAAAGCTTCACGGGTACAAAAGGCAAACGACATCGCCCTTATGGCGCCGGTAATCACCGCACCTTCAGCCGCCTTAGCAGTTGTGCCGGTATTGTAGCCAACCTCAGCATCGTAACGGTGTATTTTAAACCCATAATAGTTCACGAGTTTAGGATCCAGGATGCCCACCCCTTGCTGGTATTGAATCTGGGCTTTAAGAATTTCGTTGCTGGTTACAAGTTCCCACCACATGTTGGTTGTCAGCACCAGGTATCGGCCGGTTTCCGGTTCGGGGAATTTAAGCAGGTCCATGGCCTTGGCTAATTTCTGTATATCTTCCAGGGTGCACATGGCATAACCGCTGCCATTGTTGGCTCCCGTTGTAGGCAGGATGATTTTTTTACCAACAGAGCTGTCGGCATCAGGCGAAATGGCATAGGCAGTGGTTTTGGCCTCATGCAGTCTGATCGCCTCGGCGCTCTGCCTTGTATAAGCTTCAACTTTAGCGTATGGAATTGCATATAACCCGATTTTACGGATCTTGTAATTCTGGGAATCATACGTGTCCAGATCAACGCTCGAAGGCGTTTCGGTTGGCTCTACGTTATCCACATCGGTTGTTCTGTTCTTGTATACCGAAGGATAATCGCCGATTTCGGCAAAGTGAAGGGTCTGATTAGCATCGACAAACACCGACAAGTCGGTAAGACCGCTCATCCAGTCCCGTTTCTGTTCATACTGCTCCTGCAGAGAAGGCAGCCATACTTCCCGCTGAAGTCCCATCATGGCGATGCCTGAAGGCTTGGGGATCAAAGAGGATGCAAAAGAGATAACACCGAGAACCGGCCCGGCAAATGCTCCGATAATTGCGCTGAAGAGCAGCGATAAAATGAGTGAAATTGCAAATTTTCGTTTCATGATATTTGTGAGATTTACTTGTTTTTCAACTGGAGTTTAACATATGGCCGGCCCGTGCCGGTATTTTTGTGGGAACAACTCACCCGCATGTAATTTGGGGCCCAAACAACAGGAAGGTTCCCGGTGCCGCCTGACCAGATAAAGGTCGCATCATTGACACCAAATGCCGCCCTGGTAGCGCCGGCAACAGTTACGTAATTTGTCCCGTCAACGGATTCCTGAATATAACAGTAACACGAATCGGTCGATCCGGAGAGATGATCCCAGTTCACGGACACCGACCAGTTGTAATTTCCGGTGATGGTGCGGTCGTAGGTTTTGGTTACCACACCCGACATGGTGTCTGTTGAGCTGAGCGTCACAGTGGGAATTACCTTGACCGACTGGGCTGTGACCCGGGGGGCCATGGCGGCCAAAATGGCAATCAGATAAAATACAATGATCTTTTTCATTTTTGTTGGTTTTTGCTTATGCTGGGTTTAACGTTTCCTTATTTTTCTTCGCAAGCCACTTCGCGGGCTTCGCGCTCAATCTTCTGTATCTTCGTCGATCAGAACCTTACCTTCGCCCCGCAAAGCCTTTTTATGGGCATCTAACAGCGTTTTGTACTTATCGGGAGTTTCGGCCTTCAGTTTGATCAGAGACGCATGGTCTTTTTTATAGAAGTCCAGGTATGTCCATTTGCTGCGGTCGTCAGGATCAGTAGCGGCATTTTGTCCGCCTCCGGTCTTTGGGGCCGCCAGGAACTGATCCACGGCATCCTTGCCTTTGCGTGCCTCAAGAACTTTCTTTGCGCCATCATAATCCAGTACCGCCGACTTCTTAAAGAAATCCTTTTCTTCGGCAGTAATGGCCCCGCGTGTGAAATGCAATTCTACAAGCTGATCGGCTAAAGCCTGTTTGTCAGTGCCTTCAGCTTTTTTGTCTGGGCGCATTTCCAGTACCACTTTGGTTCCGTCAAAATCGTGCTCTGCCGATTTTTCAAAAAAGTCGGTTTCGCCCACTTCAATAGCCCCGCGCTTTACGTGCAACTGAACAAGGTTCTTTGCACGGTCTTTTTTGAGCGTCAGGTTCTCTGCCTGAAGCTGCTCAACGGTTTTTTCCTCTTTTGACATTGGTTTAAGATTTGGGTTTGTTTCGATCATTGATAATCTGATCTCTTTTAACTCGGCATTGTAAAGTTTGATACACCCTGCATTTCCCGGCACGTTAACCAGGGATATCTCTAACATTTCGCTTTTTAGTACGGTAGCAAATTGTTGTCCCGGAAGTAAATCTTTGTCATCCACGGATTCAATTTCCCTGAGCAGACCAAGTGATGTTGCGCTCATGTATCCATTCTTGTACTTGTTGTAAACAAGCATGGCGTGAGGATCGTTCTCGTCAAAATCAATTTTGCCGACAAATTCACCATCCGGTTTTTTGGTGAGTTCGATTGTCTTGCCAACCGATACCAGGTGATCTTCATGATAAGCGAGAACCACGGGGTTCTTCATGTAGTTTTCCGTGCTGATACCTTCGGTTAGTACGCGGAACCCGTAACGGTTCAATTTGTTATTGCTGAAAATAAGGTCGAGTTGTGAGGCCATTTATCATTTATCAGAGCTGCAAATATGCGTGATCAATTTAAGGCCATCAAATTTTATAAATGTCTTTATTTAATATATTTAATTGACCTTTAATTATATATGTATTACAATATAAAGTTTTGCATGAAACTGTATTATGATCAATATTTGTACAAAAAAAGACAATGGCCAAGTTCACCGGGGCTCAGCAACGGCAAAAGATATTACATGCCAAGGATTTGTTTATCAAGGGTTTTGATTATGAAACAATTGCCGACGTTCTCGAGGTGGCAGAGAACACCCTTCGCAAATGGGGTCGCGACAATGACTTTGAAAGCGCAAAACAGGCATGTGCCATTACCCTGAGCGAAATCCGCAATACGCTTCTGCAGTCATTTGCCGACATCAAAAATGGTATAGAGCCGAAAATATCGCCGGATACTGCGGCTAAATATGCATCAGCGTTCGAAAAGTTCTCCGACCGGCGCAAGATACTCACCTACATGTACGAGGCTTTTGAATATCTCACCCAGGAGTTTATTGCCGACATCCAGAAAGCCCCCACGCCCCAGGAAAAAGAAAGGTCACTCGCCGACCTGAGGGTGCTGCGCGATAAGATGGATCGTGTTATAACACGTCTCACCAACGAAGTGCTCAAAGATGAATAAGAAAGAATTCCGGGAGGCTTCCGCGCACTTTAAGGAGTACAGCCAGTTTGTAAAAAAGGCTACAGTTGAAAGCATTGTCGGTGAATCGGACGAGATGAAGAAGATCCGGATCGACTACCTGCTGCAGCCAAATAATTACGGGCTGTTCTTTAATCACTACCTGGGAAAGGACACACCGGTGCCCATGGCCGACAGCGATTGCGCATGGTATCACCTTAAAAGCTACGAGGAACTTTACCGTAAACCATTTATCACGCAGTTCCGGATTATTTTCCGTTCCGGGGCTAAAAGTGTGCATAGCAACGTTGGCAATGTATTGGCTTTGAAACAAGCAGGAAAGTTGAAATTCTTCCTGATCGTGGGTATCAACGAACTGCGTGCGAAGCTGCTGCTGGCCGACCTGCAGGTGCAATTTGAATCGAACCAGCGGCTGATCAAAGATTTTGGTCCGCAGATCAGTTACGGAAACTGGGCTGATGGCATGTTTGAAACCACAGATCATTGCTATTTCATGGCTCTTGGAATTGACCAGCCATTCCGGGGTTTGCGTCATTATGCCAACCGTATCGACATGGCCAGCGTTGACGATGTTGAAGACCGCAAGGTTGCCATGAACCCCCGTATCGTCCAGGAACGGGGCGAAAAAATATTAGGCGACCTGGTGCCGGCCTTTGGCAAGAATTCCCAGCGAATGGTCATTTCAAACAACTATATCACGCGCACCGGCATCATCAACTACCTGTTGAAAAAGAAAGGGCTTGATATATGAAGCTGAAAACGGAATTCTCAACGGTGTACCTGGTAAATCTGATCGATAATAAAGGCAACCCTTCCTGGCCGGAAAGATATTCAAAGGCCGATTGCGAGCGCATCAGAAAAGATACAGACCCGTTCACATTCATGCGTGAATACTGCAACAACCCGGTTGAAGAGGGAAAGATATTTAAGGCAGATTGGATCCGGTACAGAAAAGCAAAGCCATTGGCCTCTTACCCGTGCCTTTTAGGACACTGGGATCTCTCGTATAAAAAAGAGGGAGACTACAAGGCCATGGCTTTGCTCGGATTCGATGAGCTGGGGCTGATAGTGCTCGACCTGTTTTGCCGCAAGTGCGATCTGACAGATGCTGTTGCTTACCATTTTGATGCAATCTATAAATTACGCAACCAGGGTACCGGGGCAATGTTTTTCTACGATGCCACGGCAGCCCAGGAAGAAGTATTCCGGCCGGTATTCGAACAAGAGGCATACAAGCGCAGGATATTCGAGATCCCGCTTCCTGATCGCACTGCTGTGGTGGATAAATTCCTGCGCATCGAGGCGACCCTCACCAATGTGTTCTTTAACAAAACACTCTCTTTTGCCGAACATCTGAGGGATACACCTGACTGTATCGTAGCAGTTGATCAACTGCTCGCATTCGAAAAAGGGAGCAATGCCAACGACGATTTTCCCGACACACTGGAGGCAGCCGTGCGGCTGACCACCAAGTATGCCTGGGAGGCCAATGGTCCGGATGCAGTATTCAAGCCTATTATCAAACAACATAAACGGAAAGGATATTAATGTACGAATGGATTTTCTTCTCTCTTCGATTGTGGTGGAAACGATACGAAGCTGACACATTGCACCGGCTAACCGGACGCAAGTACTACGTCATAAAAGTATATGGCAGGTTGATCGTTACCGGCCGGCACGGTATCAAGCGGCTCAAACAAAAGAAGATCCTTCTTAAAAGTTTTGATTACGCGCAGCTCAGCGAAATTGCCGTTTATGAAACCCCGAACCCGGGATCAAAAACCAAAAACATTAAGCCATGTCCTTCTTAACCAAAGCCGAATTAAAAACGGTGGCTGACCTGGCCATCGTTGACATCATTGTAGGATTGGATAACACGATCGTGGAGCAGATCATTGCCGAAAGTATCGATGTGATGTCGTCCTATTTGTCGAACTATTATGATCCGGCGGTCATTTTTGCAGCGACCGGCGCCGACCGAAGCCTGATGGTGATAAAACACCTGAAGGATCTCGTGATCTATGAGATTTATATCCGCCATACCCGCGACATGAACGAGGTTGCCAAAATGCGGTATGAAGAGGCTATGAACTGGTTGGAAAAGATGAACACCGGGGAGTTTAAGGATAGCCGGTTACCGCCTGTTGCCGGTGCAATCGAATCTTACAACCAACAGGAGGGAATGGAAATGCGCTTCAATTCAAAAACAAAGTACGAATCTTCATTTTAAGCCGTTATGAACCCGATCTCAAGATACATTGATAATTATATCAACCGAAGGGTTGAACTGAAGCTCACGGCCGGCAAAGAGCCTCCCATTCCAAAAAATCCGGAAATGGACGACGCAGCAAAGGCCGTCGTCCTGGATTACTTCAGAACGTATCAATCCCTGTACCGCAAGGAACTCATCGACTGGACAGAAGCCCGCGAATCGCGGCATCATCCGGTCAACCCGACTACGTATCGGTTGCAGCAGCTTTATAAAGATTCACTGATCGATAATGTACTTCTGCGTCAGGTTTCCAACCGGGTGCTCCGGGTAGCCAATAAAGAGATACAGATCAAGGACAAAAACGGGATCGTCCTGGACGATCTTTCAAAGGCAATACGCACCAGATGGTTCCGCACGATGGTCAAACAGGCGCTTTACAGCAAAATGTTTGGCTACTCGCTTATGTACATAAACGACTGGAAGCCTGGTTGTATCAATTCAGTAAGGTCCCTTCCCCGCGAGCTGATCATTCCTGAGCGGGGGATATTGTTGCGCCAGATCACCGACCTGGATGGTTTGCGTTATGGCGATTATCCAAACTTCCTGGTGTATATCCAACTTGAAGAAGATGCCATCGGGGCGCTGGAGTCAATTGCGCCACTTACCATTTTAAAACGGCACTCCTGGGCATCGTGGGACGAGTTTGAACAGATTTTCGGGTTGCCGCTGCGCATAGCTAAAACCATGGTGCAAACAGAAAAACACCTCAACGAATTGGAGTCCTGGCTGCAGATGATGGGCACGGCAGCCTATGCCATCCTTCCAAAGACCGACGAAATTGAGATCAAGCCAAATGAGCAGACCGACAGTTTCAACGTTTTCAATGAAAAGCGTAAGGCAGTGAACGAGGAGATTTCGATCGCCATAAACGGCCAGACCATGACCACCTTCGACGGATCGTCAAAGAGCCAGAGCGAAACCCACCTGAAGACCCTTGAGGAGATCACAAACGACGATATCCAGGATGTGAAGGACTGGTTTAACGCTTCATTCATTAACGTACTGCGGTCACTCGGCTATAACTTCCCTGAAGGGGCTTATCTCGACATGATCTCCAATGCCATCATCCCTATTCAGCAGCGGTCAGAAATTGATCTGCGGATCTTCCAGATGGGTCACAGGCTTGACAAAGATTATATCGAGGAAACTTATAATGTGGTGATAGATAAAGATAATCCTTCTGTCGATCCGTCATCAACGAAACCACACCAGGATCCAACGCAGCTTGGTTTTTTCCAATAAGGGGTCGCCATAAGCCGCGTGCGCTGGCCCTTGAGATAAACAGGCAGTATTATGCATCGCATCACCAGGGATGCGGTTGCGGCTGCCAGTCCATGCCAGTGATCAATCTCGCTGCCGGCGACCAACCGGTTGGGCAGATCGTTGATGTAGTCTCACTTTTTGACAAGGCCCTGCAGAATATATACAAAAACCATGGAGGGACACAACCTCTGGTCGAAAAGCACCTGTTTGAGATTTCGAATAAGACACTTCAGCATGGTGTCGATAAAACATTCACCGCTGCCGGTGTGCAGTTTGGAAAAGAAAATGCCGACTTTATTTCACAGTTTAAAAGCAATACTGCCGTATTTAACGCCTTTAAGAACCATCTGCAGACAAAAGAAATAGCCGCGCAGCTGCTTGGTCCCGACGGGAAGCTGCGAAGCTTCAGCCAGTTTAAACGGGAGGCGCTCAGGATATCCCAGGATTATAACAAGACCTGGCTGCAGACGGAATACAACACGGCGGTGCGATCGGCCCGGATGGCCGCCAACTGGAAGCAGTTTGAACGCACCAAACACCTCTATCCCAACCTGGAGTACATGCCTTCTGCATCAGCAAATCCTCGGGATTCTCATAAAGTCCTATGGCATACGATCCGATCGATTGACGATCCCTTCTGGGATATCTATATGCCGCCCAGCGACTGGAACTGCAAATGTTCAGTCCGATCCGTTAAAGGCGATCCCACGTCGGTTCCCGAGGATCTGCCGGCGGTAACCCCGGTATTCCGGAACAACCCTGGCAAATCAGCGGAAATAGTTAACTTGCCGGAGCATCCATATTACAAACTAACTGATCCTTTGAAAAGGAAAGAGATAATTGATTCTGTAGCGGACCTTGATCCGATTACAGCACTTAAAATTCAATTAAAAAAACAAAGAAATGAAATCCGGGAATTTGCGAAATCAAATCTGATTGGCAAATCTGTGACAGCTGAAATTTACGGAGAGGTTAAGGAAATAACTTTTACATCGACAGGGATTAAAGAGGCGTTGAATCAGCCACATAAAGAGATGCTCTTTAAAAATGAGGCAGTAAAAACTATTGATATTTTATTGAAG
>CAIYES010000380.1 GCA_903925275.1 uncultured Bacteroidales bacterium | reverse complement strand
TTTCAAATTCAAGTATATAATTTTAAACGTCTAACGGTGAAAAGAGTTTTCGGAGTGGACTCAATGATTGATGTAAAAGTAAAAAAAATCTGCCATGCAATAAACCTATTAAGTCGTTCCAGTAATTAAAAATTAAAATTCTTCGGGTTTAATCTGAACAAGCCGTCGCATCTGGTCAAACTGCACCGATTTATAACGACCACCTGATAGGTCTGATAATAAAACCATTGCCCTGTTCCATTCCGATCGGACAGAGATGGTCAGCTCCATCTAACTGGCCAATAATGGACTGTTTGCCACACGCCACCGAAACACGGTAATATTCCGGTACATTTTGAAAAAATTTCTACAAGATAGCGAATATTGAAATGAAGTACTTATATTTGTACTCATAATTGTACAAAAAGGAGGCAATATGTTAACAACATCAATTTCCGATTTTCGGAAAGATATAAAAAGGTATCTCGACAATATTGTTGAGAATTTTGAGACTTTGATAATCAATAGAGGAAAAGATAATGGTGTGGTAATAATGTCTTTAGAAGAATATAATTCCCTAAAAGCAACTGCTCATGAATTATCCTCAAAAGTGAATGAACAAAGGTTAGATTCAGCAATTGAGAAATTACAAAAAGGAGCATCTTTTCAGAAAGATCTTATTGAAAAATGATATATATATTTGTTGATGAGTCGTGGGAAGATTATTTATATTGGCAACAGACCAATAAAAAAATCGTCGATAGAATAAATGCTCTTTTAAAAGATATAACGCGTAATCCTTTTACTGGTCTGGGGAAACCAGAACCATTAAAATATAAATATAAAGGATTCTGGTCTCGAAGAATTGATGGAGAGCATAGATTAATTTATCAAATCAAAGGGAATGAAATTCATATTGCTAAATGCAGGTTTCATTATGATTAATAATTCAAAACGGGTGCTAATCGAGTCGACGGCCCCGCCGGCATCGCCGGAAGGGAGCGCCCCTTGCTCCATCGCTAAAAATGCCCACCGGGCATTTTCTTAGTCGGGTCACGCAGGGGAGTTTCACCCTTCGTGACCCGGCTAGGCATCATTGGCCAAACTGCCTTTGGACAGTGAAATATTATGAAATAACAGCTTTATACACTTGAAAGATTTGTAATATAAAATCCATCAGAATAAACTGATAATGAACATAAAAGATAATTTAAAATAGCAATTATGAAGAAAATAATTGGTTATATCTCGTCTGTCATCATTTTTATTACCCTTATTATTAGTATTAATCTACAAGGTCAGGAAAAGAGTAAAATACCCGGCTTAGATGACTGTATTTCCAACATATTTAAAAATTTACAAGTTGGCACCATGCCGGGAGCTTCGGTATTGGTTGCCCAAAACGGAGATATTGTTTACCAGAAAGGATTTGGGTATGCCGATATTGAAAAGAAAATTCTGGTAACGCCTGATACAAAGTTCAAAATAGGCTCTATTTCAAAACAATTTACGGCTGTTGCAATTCTAAAACTTCAGGAAGAAGGCAAGATAAAAATTGAAGATAAATTATCAAAGTACATTCCCGATTTTCCACGTGGTAACGAAGTAACAATCTATCAACTTCTTACGCATACATCCGGAATCCATAGTTTTGAGTATAAACAAAATTTTGAAATGACCAAACCCATTACCCCTAAAGCCCTTCTTGATAGTATTGAAAAATTTCCATACGATTTTAATCCCGGAGAACGTCACCTATACAACAATTCCGGTTATTTTATTTTAGGTTATTTCGTTGCGCAACTTTCCGGAAAAACTTTAAGTGAATATCTTACCGAAACTTTTTTCAAACCTTTGGGTATGAATAACACCGGTATTTATGAAACCAATATTGTATTGAATAACGAAGCGCAAGGATACAGCATGAATGGTGAAGCAGTAAAAAAAGCTGACTTTCAGGAAATGTCGTGGACTTTGGGGGTTGGAAGTATTTATTCCACCACAAAGGATTTGTATAAATGGAACGAAGCTATTTTTAATGGAAAAGTATTATCAGATGCCACACTAAAAGCAGCGTTCACACAGGCGGTTTTAAATAACGGTGGCAAGGTTGACTATGGGTTTGGTTGGTTCTTAAGCACTAACAGAGGACTTAAATTTATTCAACATTCCGGCGTTTCCTCAGGTTTCTATTCTTATCTTGAACGCCAACCGGAAAATAAACTTACAATTTGTGTTCTATGTAACTCACTTCCAACGCCCAAAAGTATTAATCCAATCTTAAATGGTCAGGCAATATCTGAATTTATCCTTCAGGATAAAATGGAAAAACAATATGTTGGTACAGACACGATTGTTAGCGAAAACATTTTGAAAAAATATGCGGGCAGGTATAATTATGGTCATGGTATGGCCATGCTGGTAACGATTAAAGATAAACAATTATTTGGACAAATTACAGGTCAGGCACCAAATCGGTTGACCCCCATTTCTAATAATGAGTTTAATTTCAAGGGTACGAATGCAAAGATTAAATTTGTATCAGATACCTCATCAATTGTTGAGCGTTTAATTCAATATCAGGATGGTGTATCATTTGAAGCAAACAGACTCAAAGATGAAATGCCGGTAAAAATAAATCCGGACATTTTTGATAAATTAACCGGTAAGTATGATTTTGGAAATAATTACGCAATTGAGATAGTAAAAGAGAATGACAAATTATTTGTATTAACACCTAATATGCCTAAATACGAGTTGCTGCCCACAAGTGAATTAGATTATTTTATGATGGAAGCTGCAAGCAGGATTTCATTCATTTTGAACAAAGATGGAAAAGCAGAGTCATTAACTTCAACATTTGACGGAATGACTATGCCAGGTAAAAGGCTTGTTGACTGACAGATTATGAAATAAAAAAAATAACGCCGCCTAATCGAGCAGGCTGCCCTGTTGGCATCGCCGGCAGAGACCGCCGTTAGCACTCCGTAGGTATGGGCCACATACACGGCGGTTCGTTCACCCCCCTTTGCTTCAATTGCCTGCGAGGCGTTACGGCCATTAAAAATGATACCCTTGAGCAAAACATTTGGAAAATGTTCCACAATTAGTTAACTTTGCGAAATGGATCAAGTAAGAAAGCTTGTATTCTTTAAGAATTATTTCTACGAATTCTTTGATCTTCAAAAGGATAATGTCAAAGAAAAAATAGATTACGTCCTTTTTTTGGTAGCAACGGTCAAAAGGATTCCAAAGAAATTCTTCTCGGATATAGAAGGAGAACCTGGGTTATTCGAAATTAAGATTGAGTTTGAAAGTAATATCTATCGAATATTTTGTTGCTTTGATGCAGGGAATTTGGTCATTTTAATGAATGGTTTTCAAAAAAAATCTCAAAAAACCCCTAAACAAGCGATTGAAAAAGCAAAAAGAATAAAAAAAGAGTATTTCTACTTAAAAGAAAACAAAAATGAAAGTAAAAAATAATATTGAATTAACAACTTTTGAAGATCATCTGGAGCAAAGGTATGGACCTGTTGGCTCTCACAATCGGACGAATTTTGAAATTAAAGCCAAAGCATTTGCAATTGGTGAAATCATTCGAGATGAGAGGAAACAAGCTAAAATGACTCAAGAAGAATTGGCTGTGAAAACAGGGACTAAAAAAAGCTTTATTTCCAGAATAGAAAATGGTCACAGTGATATTCAACTCTCTACACTTTTCAAATTGATTGAAGTTGGGCTTGGCAAACAGATAAACCTGACAATTACAGGATAAAGGAATATTTACTGGCCATAATCGAGTCGACGGCTCCGCCGGCATTGCCGGCAGGAGCGCCGCTCGCATCATCAGCCTTACGGCCATATACACGGCGGTTCTTTCACCCTCTCGAAAACCGCACAAATGTTGTTTTGCCAGTAAAGTTTATTTGTATATTTAAGCTTTTTCTACAGCTAATAACAAGTTGTGTGTAATTTAAGATAGTACCCGTTATTAAAACAAGAAAAAGAATTAACAAAAAATCAGGTAAATCATTAATATTCATGTGTTAATAATTTCTATTTTAATGGTCACATGGAATACCCATAATTATCATTCACGGTTTGCATGAACTTTTTTCTTATGGGTATTTCATAT
>CAIYES010000379.1 GCA_903925275.1 uncultured Bacteroidales bacterium | reverse complement strand
CAGGACCATTTGCATCTTTCATGACTGCTATTTCAGGCAACAAAAATAATGCGCGTGGATAATTAACCACACAACAATTTAATGGAACTTTGCATTGGTTTTCACCGGCAGAGCGGGTTCCTTGTAATGAGCTATGGCGCACACACCATGAACCATCGGAACTTATACTTCCTAATAATGCATTATATGAACTTCGTTCAATTTCATCCATAATCAAAGGATCACCGGTTAATCCTAACAATTGCCGAGCATACTTAATCCATAAAATCGCCGTACAACTTTCACATGGGTTCTCCATATTTTCAAGTTGATGAATTCGTCCATTGTTCCAACATTCTTTTGCCGAACCAGTTCCGATAACCATCATTTCGTTATCTCTTATGTCATTGTAAACATTACCACAAGCTTTCAATAATTCTTTTTCGCCTGTTGAGCGATAAAGATGAGTTAGACCTTCATAGCATGAAATCATCTCGTAAGCTTTAATCCCATTTTCGCGACTCCACCAGTTGTTTTTATTTACTCCACGTGCAGCAACCGGAATTCCATCCAATGATTTTCGAACCAGATCAGGACCTCCCTGCTTTGTCCACTCTTCAACAATATACGGCTCACCCGTAAAAGTTGTGGACTAAATAAAAATCAATAATTTTGCAATTGAACTTAAATTGCAAAATCAGATGAAAGAAAATCCACATTTACTAACTCTGGTAAAGTATATCTTACCGGAAGAGATCTTTGAATACTTTGAGATGACCAGAATAGAGGAACAGGGCAAGGAACTTCATATTTATTTAGATGAGAATCCCGACAAACCTGACTTTTATTCAGCTTATACTTTATCGTCTAAGGGCTTTCATGAAGAAGCTGTCATAAAAGATTATCCGATACGTAACAAAGCTGCGTTATTGCACGTAAGAAGACGACGTTGGTTAGTTGAAGAAACAGGAAAAGTAGTTAGTCGAGAGTGGAATTTGACAGCAGAAGGTACGCGTTACACACAGGGTTTCGCGACTTTTTTAAAAGGACTTATTGGATACTTACCCGATACACAGTCATTCCCTTGAGAAATTCTATTACATAGATGGCGAACAACTGGGTCGTCACTACAAAGAACATCTGAGTGATTATAGTACCTGGGATCAAAAGGAGCATGCCGATAAATGGCTTTTGTATCCCCAAAATATCGGTACAAATATAAGTATAGATGAAACATCAGTCTCCAATGGCGAATTATACACCATAGTAACCAACAAGGCTGCAAAAGGCAACAAAGGTTGTCTTATAGCCATTATCGAAGGAACTTCCTCTGAGCAGGTTATTGAAGTGCTGGAACGGATTCCGGAAGAAGTACGGAATCAAGTAGAAGAAGTTACGCTTGACATGGCTGATTCGATGCGCAAAATAGTGCGTTCTTGTTTCCCTAAAGCGATTCGTGTAATTGACCGTTTCCATGTTCAAAAACTAGCTTTGGATGCCCTACAGGAAATGCGTATCGCTCACCGCTGGGATGCTATTAATGAGGAAACAAATGCCAAGGAAGAAGCTAAATTGTCTGAGACAAAGTATCAACCTGTATTATTTAGAAATGGAGATACAGCCAAGCAATTACTGGCTAGAAGTAGATACCTGCTTTTCAAGTCTCCTGAAAAATGGACAGAAAGCCAAAAAATTAGAGCAGAAATTCTTTTTGAACAATACCCTGATTTACAACAAGCTTATTCGCTGACACATTCTTTGAGAATGATATACGCTAAAAATACTATTAAAGATGTTGCAAGATTGAGCCTTGCAAGATGGTACAATAAGGTGGGTGAATCTGGATTTAAATCATTTAATACGATTGCTGGAACTATATATGAGCATTATGATGAGATTCTTAATTTCTTTATAAATCGTTCTACAAACGCATCGGCTGAATCATTCAACGCAAAGATAAAGGCATTTAGAGCATCCCTCAGAGGAGTTATTGATATTAAGTTTTTCCTTTTCAGATTAACTAAAATATACGCTTAGTCCACAACTTTTACGGGTGAGCCCTAATCGTTTTAATATTTTATGAATTACATTTTACATGAAGAAAAGTATTGGATTTGTACCTTATCTTCTTACAAGATATAACAAATTGTTTACTGAAAATTTCTTTCAGGGCTTGATATTTTATTTCATTCAGAAACAACGAATCATTGTTTCTGAAACTAATCAGCTTGATATTCTTCATATTTCTTATTTCATTGGAAACTCACGGTCTAACTCTGTCTCACCAAATTGAGAAGAATCCCGTTCGGATTTCAATGACGCAAATATCAATCTAAGATCAGAATAAATTATACAATCACAACAAGGTAAT
>CAIYES010000378.1 GCA_903925275.1 uncultured Bacteroidales bacterium | reverse complement strand
GGGTAATGTGTTTTATCCCATCTGAGCAAAGGAAATCCATGGACAGACACGCCGGCATTGACTTCCGGCAAATCCGAGGAAACAGTTGAGCTCCCGTTGACAAAAGGGATAAAGATTGTTCCCGTAGGATCGCCAAGGTAAGTTTGTATGGAATAGGTTGCATATTCACCAACATAATCAGGATCGTAGGCCTCGTAATGGCTGGATCCGGCGACTGTTGCAAAGACTTGAAATGGGGAACCTGCGGTGGATTTTGAAAAGGTGACCTTTTTTATATTCTGTACATCCGAAGGAACATCCAGAATCACTTTCATCTTGCCAGCCGAGCGGTTGAAGAGCAGGTTGGGATAAAACGTACTTTGCTGGCGCAACACCACCAGTAAGAAGTCCTTGCTGAAGAGATATCCCTCTGTGCCCAGAACATCTCCGATGCTGCCTGAGCCTGTATTTATTCCTGTTTCAAGGGTCATTCTGTAAATACCATCCTTGTTGATAAAGGCCAGGGGGTCAATAAAAAAGGTATTGCCTCCTGCACTTTGGAGGGTCTGCTCAACTCCTTCAATGTAAAGTCTGTAAAACAAAACAGTCCGGTCCTCACAACTCACCTGGACATAATAATTTTGGGTAAAGGTGGCAACCAGTGTGTCGGAATGTCCGGGAATGGTAATTGAAACGTTGGCAGGGGGATGGGCTGTAATATCCCGGAAATAATCACCTTTCGGTTTATATTCGCAGGCATTCAGGATCATCAGGCATAGGAGGATCATCAGAAAAGGGAGTCGGTGCAGCCTCATGAAGTTTAAGAATGAAACTCAAATATAAAAAAATCCGGTTAAAAAATCACATTGAACAAGGTATTCTGAGCCTGTTTGAATTTTGTAGTACGACACAGTATGAAATACGAAAACAAAACTAAATAAGAAAGTTTAGCAGACGCTGGCATACGAGTGTACGCTGTGATTCAAAACAATAACGCCCTGCCAGCTCATCGGGGTTCGTACTAAAATGTTGAAGTGATGTGATTAAAACCATGTTTGTTTCTTGTACGATAAATATTCATTGCCAAATTTTTCGGTCAACACTTTTTCTTCCTGATTTATGCGTTTTATTTGAAAGAAAATTAAGATCGCCCAAATTATTAAAAGGAAAAACGACTGTGTTACGAATATTATCCCTAAAAAGAATAAGATTCCAAATAGGTAAACAGGGTGACGTACTCTCTTGTAAATTCCGGTTTTCACAAGTTTGTTCGCTTCTGCAGATACCTGAAACGAACCTCCAAGCTGGATCCGTGCAATCGTAAACAATATGATGGAAGGAACCAACAGGAGTATACCTATGTAGGAAAAGATGTTTAGTGGTCTATCTGTCTCCAGGTAAAACCGAAGAAATAAAAATAAAAATATATAAATTAGAATGATGGTAAGGTAATTGAACAAATAATTTCTCGTTTGTAATTTCATTGTTAAAGTTTTAAGTATTAACCCTTATGTAGTGCCAATCCCGACTCAATTACTTCACCTCTCCCTGGAATTTCGACAGATACTCGTCAAAATTTCTTTGAAAATCTTCAGGTTTTGAGTTTAGATAGGCATCTTCACCGAAGAAGGAAAGGATCGCTTCAAATTCTTTCGCCTTATGATATCCCGGAATAGTGATGATAAATTTTCCTTTTTTATCCAAAAACACATACGAAGGATAAGACATCGAATTATGGAGCAATTCGTTTGCAAGCTGATGTGTGCTTCGTCTGCCGGATGGGTTGGGGTTAATGAATTTAACACCATCCAAAACGATGGTATCTTTACGCTCGGCATCGAATTTAACACAATAGAAATGGGCACTCATATATTTGACAATCGCCGGGTCCGTAAAAGTTTCCGCATCCATTTTCTTGCACCAGCCACACCACTCGGTGTAAACATCGACAATCATTTTCTTCGGTTTCTTTTTGTTAAGTTTATAGGCCTCTTCAAAGGAGTACCACTTTATTTTTGCCTCTTTCCCCGTCGACTTTTCCGGCACCTGCGCATTCAGGGAACAAGGAAAATAGATTGCGAACGATATGAAGAGAAAGAGGATCACATTTGACTTTTTCATTTTTTAAAATTAGCAAGAGTTAGATGGACGAAAAAAATTAAAAATTCTCATTTATTTGTTGACCTTGTACATCGTGTCAAATCGCAAATCAGGAATGTCTGTCTATTTCACGCTGCATATCTTTTTGTTTCAGCGTTTCCCGTTTGTCGTAGGCATGTTTTCCGCGTGCCAGCGCAATAGTCAATTTCGCAAGTCCGTTTTCATTGATAAACAGCAGCACGGGGATAATGGTAAATCCCCGTTCCTTGACTTTAACGGATAGCTTTTTCAGTTCACGCCTGGTCAGCAACAGCTTCCGGTCACGTTTTGGTTCATGGTTATAATGGGTACCCAGCGAGTATTCGGCAATATGCATGTTGCGTACAAAAAGCTCTGTTCCCGTGAAGGTGCAGTATGCATCGGCAATAGAAGCAGTAGCGTCACGTATTGATTTAATCTCGGTGCCTGTCAGTTGGATGCCGGCTGTAACTTCCTGAATAAGATAATATTCGTGTGAAGCTCGTTTATTCCTGATGCTGATAGATTTTTCCATCTATTTCTTTTCAGGCATGAGTACTACACGCATATAGTGATCGGGTTTGAGGTATGTTGATGCAGCAAGTTTCAGATCCTCAATGGTAACTGCGTTCACCCGGTCTTTAAAGGTGGCCATGTTATTTGGAGAATCATGGTTGAAATAGATCGACTCTATTTTTCTCAGCCAGAATTCATTCTTTTCAAGATCGGTCTCCCTTGCACGGATCAATGCCTCCTGTGCTTTTTTCAGGTCCACCTCAGTCGGACCTTTTTTTCTGATCTTCTTAATTTCACCGAAAACAGCTTTCGTAAGTTTTTCAGCGGTTTTCGGGGAGCATCCGAACATCACCATGAACTGAATGGTTGGCTTGGGATATTGATCCATGTTTAACATAGTCTTGGGAGAGTAAACCCCGCTCATTTTCTCACGGATCACCTCTATTAATTTTATATCCATGATCTCCTTGATCATGCTCATGCACAGTACATTTTTTTCAGTCCAGTCAAATTTTTCAGGCATTACCAGTCCAACCATGCTCTGCGGATCAGTTCCTTTGTAAACAGTGATGTTTGTTATTCCGTCAGCAGGTTTGGGAGAAGTATCTTTCCAGGTTTCATTGCGATTCAGGGAAGGAAGGTTTCCGAAATACTGCTCAACCACGGGCGAAATGGAATCGACTGAAAAGTTCCCGACCAAGAAAAATTTAAAATCACTGGCATCGGCGAATCGGTCCTTGTATATCTTAAACACCTGATCGAGGTTCACTTCACTCAATTGTGCAGGGGTCGGAAAAATGATCATGCGTTTATACCCCGGGAAAACAACTTTAAACAAGGTATCGTAGAAAGTCATGATGGGATTGCTCTTCATGAATTTCAACTGATTTTCCATCTGCGACATAAAGGCTTTAAATGCCGTCGTATCTTTCCTCGGCTGGTCAAAATAGAGATAAACAAGTTGCATCATGGTTTCAAAGTCTTTGGGCGTAGCGTTGCCCCTGAATCCCTCCTTTACGTCATCAATGTAAGGATTGATCTGAATATTCTTGCCTTTCAGCTTCTTCTCAAGTTCAACATTGTCGAAATTGCCGGCTCCGCTCATGTCGATCACCTGTGTTGCAAAGTTTGCCGACATGAATTCCTTATCGGGAACGAGTGAATTTCCCCCGGGGCTATATGCTGACATCAGAATTTCATCATTCTTAAAGTTTGTCGGTTTAAGTATGACCGTCACACCATTTGAGAGCGTAAGTTCTGTCAAGCCAAGTTCTTTGTTATCCTTGCGACTGGTTATTTTTCCTTTCTGCAGCATCTCCCTGACGAGAGGTTCTTCCCGGAAATTATCGATATAGGCCGTCAACTCTTTTGTTTTCGAATCCCGGATGATTGAAAGAATTTCATCATGTGTGGGCACCTTTACACCTGCTTTGTCGGGAGCCATAACCACAAGGCCGAGGTTGTTGTCGGTAACCCATTTCCGTGCAAGGTCGTTGATATCATTGAGCTTAATTTCAGGCAGGATGTTTTTCAGATATTTGAATTGTTTCTGAGCCCCCGGAATAGCATCCTTCGATAAATAGTTGCTGACATATTCAGCACAGAATGCGTTTGATTCGGTTTTGTCAAATTCTTTGGCATTCTTTTCATATTGACTGAAAAGTTCTTCTTTCTGTCTGTCAAGCTCTGTCTGCGTAAATCCGAAGCGTTTCACGCGCTCATTTTCAGCCAGCAACACTTCAAGACTTTTGTCAATCTGACTTTCTTTGGTCATGGCATTGATCATAAATGCATCTTTGTTCCTTGAGAGAAACCGACCATAACCGGCGCCGGCAAATACGTAGGGAGATTCAGGCTTCTGTGAAATCTCGTTGAAGCGGTTGTTTAGCATCCCGGTATAAAGTTCTGCCATGATTTTTTCGCGGAAATCGCCCAGTGTTTTATCCTGGCTGAGGGGATGCTTGTAGAACACAAGAACGACATTATCCGTGGCCTCTTTGTCGGTGGTGATGGCAATCAGCGGTTCTGTATTGTCTGGTATGTCAAAGGTCGATCGCTCCCTGGGATTTGCCGGGTTCTGCATGTTGCCGAAATGGGCTTTGATTTGCGCTTCCGCTTTTGCAATATCAAGGTCGCCAACAAGCACAACAGCCTGCAGATTCGGACGATACCAGTCATGATAGAAATCTTTTAAGACACCATGCTTGAAGTTCTGGATCACCTCAATTTTGCCGATCGGAATGCGGTCAGCGTATTTTGAACCCTGGAAGATTACCGGGAAGAATTTTTTCATCATGCGATCCTGTGCCCCTAAGCCAAGCCGCCATTCTTCGGTGATGATGCCCCGTTCCTTATCGATCTCTTTATCATCAAGTACGGCATAGTGCGCCCAGTCTTCCAGTACCTTGTAGCCATTTTCCACAAGGGTTGTGTCGTCTGTCGGAAGCTGCAGCATGTAAACGGTTTCATCGAAACCGGTATAGGCATTTATATCGGCGCCAAACCGCACACCGGTTTTCTGCAGGAAATCGATAAGTTCATTTTTCGGGAATGTCCGGGTGCCATTGAAATTCATGTGTTCCATGAAATGTGCAAGTCCTTGCTGATCATCGTTCTCCAGGATGGAACCTGCATTTACCACCAATCTCAGCTCGACCCGCTTCTCCGGCTTTTTATTTTGCCGGATATAGTATACAAGCCCATTGTCGAGCTTTCCTATTTTAACGTTTGGATCAACAGCAAGCGGAGTTGACAGATCGACGACAGGCTGTTGGCTGAACACCGAAAGTGCAATGAGAAGCAATCCGCTCATTGCTAGTGATTTAATGGTGGTATTTATCATATAAAGGGGTTTAATAACAATCCAAAGTAATCAAATGCAATTTTACCAAATTTTTACTAATTAGCAAATTTGAGTATTAAATCTTAACCGATATCCCAAAAAGAAAATTTATCAACGCCTGCGGAAAGTAACCATTTGATTCATTATATTGATTTCCAATGTAGTATGGGTATACCCATGCGGAGGTCTCGTATTTTTCATTGAAAATGTTATTGACGCTCAGATTAAAGCCAATTTCCTTGAAAATCCCGGTCTGCAAAGTGTATTCAGCAGAAAGCCCGTTTACGAAGTAATCATGAAGTGAACGGTTTTTGTTGCTGGTATTGTCGATGTACTGTCGCCCCACATATTTTGAATTCAAGCTGAATGCGAGTTGCGCAACCGGTTTTACGGTAACAACACTGCCAGCAATCACATCAGGAGAAAAGGAGAGATCGGTCTCCCCGAGGTAAATGGATTTTTGTCCTTCTGATTTAAGCAATGGGTAATATACGTCAACATACTGGGTGAACTCCCTGATCTTATTCCTGCTGAATGTTGCATTGACATTCCATAGCAATTTCTTATTGAACAAAGCTAAACCCGCTGAAAGTTCAATACCGGCGCGGTAACTGTGCGGAACATTTACCATAATTGCCTCACCAACACTGTTAATTTCGCCGGTCAGTACCAGTTGATCTTTATAATTCATGAAATAAAGGTTGGCAGTTGCCGAAAAGTTGGAATATTTTAAGGAATATCCAAGTTCATAATCGTAAAGTTTTTCATTTGTCGGGATTTGAGTCGGATTGGCATCCTTGTAGTTGTTTCTGCTCGGCTCACGGTTTGCGATTCCAAAAGAGAAAAAGATATCCTGGTTCTTGTTAATTGTCACATACAGTCCGGCTTTCGGATTGAAAAAGTTAAAAAGATGCGATTGATCAAGATTTCGCAGATCGTCAAGGGTTCCCTTCATTTTATAATTGATCCGCCGGTATTGCATGTCAGCAAAAAGGTCCAGCTTTTTCAGCAAATGGTAGTTCAGCTTGACAAATAAATTAAAATCTGTCTTTAACCCGTTGTTGAAATACCAATTCCGGCTGTTGTTGCCGTTTGAAGCATATTCTGCCCAGATTACTTTTCCGAAATGTCTTCCGTTGTAATGGTTCCATGCGCCACCCACGGTTAATTTCAGCTTGTCGGGTATCGAGAAGTTGGCTGAGAATGTAATCCCGTAAAAATCATTAGCCATCATTTTGCGATTTATCAGGTCAGTAGTACGGATCGTAGTGTCTCCGATAATCACATCATTCAGTCCGTATTCGTAAAACGAAGCTCCCTGCACGTAATTTTCATAATATCCTTCGCCTTTGGTATAATGCAAGGCTGCATTGAAGTTCCACTGTTTGGCAGGCATGTGTGAAAAGATCAACTGGAAATGATCCTGCTGATAATTGTCTGTCTGGTTGTTGTAATAGGCGATCTTGCCATTTTTATCAATGTATTCTCCAGCTGAATTGTAGGTTCTGTTTGTGGCGAGTGAATCTTTCGGAACTCCTTCCCAGGCCTGGTAGGTACGTTCAAAACCCGAGAAGGTTATCAGTTTGATGGTGGTTTTTTTGCCATAATACCCGCCCGAAAGATAATATGATTTCAGATTTGAAAAAGCGCGGTCGATGTACCCGTCAGAATGGATATATGACAAGCGCCCGTCAATGCTTAACTTGTTTTTTATCAGCCCCGTGCCAAAGCGGAGGGTGGATTTCAACGTGTTGTACGATCCTCCTGAAACATTTAACTCACCGTATGGGTCCTGCTGCAGATCGGAGGTCATGAAATTGATGGATGCCCCAAAAGCGGCTGCACCGTTGGTAGATGTTCCAACACCCCGCTGGATTTGAATATCGCCGGTTGAGGAGGCCATGTCGGGAAGATCAACAAACCATACACCCTGCGATTCGGCATCGTTCAGCGGGATGCTGTTCACCGTGACATTGATGCGTGTCAGATCCGTCCCGCGGATGCTGAAGCCCGAATAACCGATACCGTTTCCGGCATCGGAAGTTACAATTGTTGAAGGACTGCCCTGGAGCAGGGTTGGAATATCCTTACCCAGATTTAAGGTGTGAAGCTCTTTTTCGGAAATGGACAAAAAGGCAGTCGGATATTTGTCATGTGCCCGTGTAGCAATGATATTCACCTCATCTCCCAGAATTGGAGACTCTTCCATTTCAATGATGAGGGTAGTATCACGATTTAGCATCATTATGCGCTTAACTGTTTTGAAGCCGACATAAGAAACGGCCATGGAATATTTTCCTCTTTTGAGGTGAGAAAGAGTGAAATTGCCCAGATCATCTGAAACGGCCGAGCCCATTGCGTTTTCAAGTGATATGTTGGCGCCTGGCAGCGGTTTTCCCTGCTGTTTGTCTGTTGCCTTTCCGAAAATGGTGTATTGCCCGAATGCATTGATGGTAAACAGGAAATAGCTCAGCAGCATAAATAACATACTGGTTCTCATGATTTCTTAATTTTTCCTACGCCGGCATTATCCGGATCAGGTTATTGGGGTATAATCTCAGCCCTTGTTTTCAGGCACCCCCTGCGGAGAAGTTCAGCACAAAATTACAACATAGCGGGATAGCAAAGCATCAAATGGCGAAAAAATTTCGCCACTTGGCTTCCTTGCTGCCTACTCCCTTCTTTTTCACTTATCTTTGCACATTAAACAGGCTTTATGAAAATATTGATCATCAATGGCCCCAATTTAAATCTGCTGGGAAAGAGAGAACCGGAGGTGTATGGAAATCAGAGTTTTGAGGCTTACCTGAAAAAACTCAGGAAAAAGTACCATGAAATAACGCTGGAGTATTTTCAAAGCAATATTGAGGGAGAGATCATCAATGCATTGCAAAAGGCCGGTTTGCTATACGATGGAATCATCATTAATGCGGGGGGGTATGCACATACTTCCATTGCCATTGCCGATTCGGTGAAAGCCATCAATACTCCGGTAGTTGAGGTCCATATCTCGAATACCTTTGCCCGTGAGCCATTTCGTCATACATCATTTCTAGCTGCCAACGTAAAAGGGAGTATCATCGGGTTTGGTATGGAATCATACCGGCTTGCCATTGAAAGCCTTGTGACGAAATTGGGATGAATCCTTATTCGGTATAGAATTTTTTCATATTGAGTTGCGAAAACTTCCGTCTTCCCCTGAGGTAATATTCGACCACAATATTTTTCCCGAATACATGTTGCATTGAGCCGTGTTTCAACGCTTTTCGCTTCTGTTTTGTTTTCCTGAACGACCGGTAAAAGCTCATGTGCGCGCGTGTAACCGCCCAAAAATCCTTAAAACCGGCCTGAAAAAGAAATTTAAATGCAGCGATGCCATCGAGACATAAACGTACGGCAAATACCTTGTAGAGCCGGTTATCCGGAAGGTTTTTATAAAGCAGATAAAAGTTGTTACGGAAATTCAGGTAGGTTTTGCGCCATGATGCCTTTGGCAGCGTGCCACCTCCGATGTGAAAAACAGTTGAATCGGGGCAGTACATGATCCTATAACCGTTATTTTTCAGCCGCCAGCAGAAATCAATCTCTTCCATATGGGCGAAAAAATCTTCGTCCAGGCCGCCCGCCAGATGAAACAGATCAGCCCTTACGAACATACATGCTCCAGTTGCCCAGAAAATTTCACTGGCATCATCGTATTGCCCGGTATCTTCTTCGATGGACAGGAAAATCCGGCCCCGGCAAAAAGGATAGCCATATTTATCAATAAATCCACCCGCAGCACCTGCATATTCAAATTTTTTCGGTTCATGATAGGAGCGGATTTTTGGTTGACATGCAGCTATCAGTCTATCCTGTTCCATTAGGGTAATTACAGGATTTATCCAGTTCTCAGTGACTTCAATGTCGGAATTGAGCAGGATATAATAATCTGCCTGTACCTGGCTGAGGGCTAAATTGTAGCCTTTTGCAAAACCACCATTATCGGGATTTCGAATTATCCGAATCTCCGGATAGTTGTTAATCAGAAAAGCAACAGAATCGTCGGTAGATGCATTATCGGCAACAATGATCTCTGCCTCCTCTTTGCTGTATTGAATCAATGTTGGCAGAAACTGCTGAAGATATTTCCTGCCATTCCAATTCAAAATAATAACAGCAACCTGCATCACCGGGAAAATTAAAAATAAAAAAATTACAAATTACCAAGCAACCCTCCTTGCACGTACCACGTGTAAGGAATTTGTTGTAAAAGTACAAATATTACCTGACCGGAAATTTGTAATCAGTAATTTTTAATTATTTATTGACTAATTGGGTAAATCCCAATAGCTCTGCTCCATATCCCCCCATGACTGGATGACCTGTGTGTCCTGCAGATCGTGGGTTGCATAAATACGGCTGCGCAAATCAATTTTCCAGCGTGGATTGTATACCTCTCCTGTTGCATCTGAATGCAGCAGGAAAAAGTCGCTGGTGACCATATCGGGTGAGTAAAATACGAATTTTTTATTTCGCTGATTGTTATTGAGGGTATAATATTGCCAAATTTCGTAAGGGTAATTACTTGGCTCATTGTACTGTGTGCTTCGTGTATTGGGCGGGCCATACTCAATGTAAACCCGGCCACGGTCGGTTTGGTAACCTTTTTTGATGGGTGTTCCGAAGTTCACCTGCACCTTGTATACCAGTTCTTTGTAATTTTTCCATGCCGTTTCAGGGCTGTTTTCGTCCCGTTGGGCCCAGAAACTGTATAAGAACTGCTGCATGGTTTTGAGATCAGCCTTTTTCAATGTTTCTCTGATAAAGGCTTTCTCAATCCCGGTGGCAATCGGGTAAGTACTGTTGATATATTCTTTCAGGGTATCGCGGTTGGTGATCTTTTCAGCAAACGTATTGGCAATCTCGGTCGATTGAAGGTCGCTCATGGCCATCTGCGCTTTGGGGTTCATCCGCTGGAAAAACATTTTTTTAGAGGCGACCAACTCATTTTTCTGGTTTCTTGCCTCCAGGACAAGATTGTAATTTCCCGAAGCCAGGTTTTCTATTGAAAGTTCCATTAATATTACGTTTACGCCCTTTGGACTCTCCTTTTTAACACGAGCATATTCGTTAAGCTTCAGGTTACTTTCAAACGACTCAATGTAATAGGACAACAGAAACTTCTCATCCTGCCCGGCTTTGTCCATGTTATATAATTCGCAATAGAAAGTCATTTTTGATTCATTTTCCGGGAAAAATGTAAACGTATAAGGTACAAGGTCGTATCCGCTTTTTGTTAGCAATGTCGGGGTAGCGGATTTTACATAAGATTTGATCAGTTCAATGCCTGAAAATGAGGGCTTATCTTTAGGAAAATCAATGGAGATGCTCTGCGTATATGGCACTGCCGGGGTAGTTTTATTTTTATCCGCCAGTTGAATTTCAAAATCATATGTCCCGTTTGGAATAGCAATTCGCTGCTGATCAACGAAATATAAATTATTGTTCAGCGTGTCTGCAATTTCAGAACTGTAAAATTCATATTTCTTAAATGCTTTAATTTCATTGGTCTGTTTAAAGGTCATCAGGATATTGATTGTTGCCTGAAATTTCCCATTGTCTTTTTTTACAAAAAACAGGCTGTTTCCGGCGACCGAAAGATAGGTTTCAATGTAGGTGCCTTCAGGTGAATTGAAGGTGGAATAGGAGAGGAATGCCCACAGATTTTTGGACTGGATATCCATTCCGTACAGGATAAGAGAAAGAAAAAACAGTGCAAAAATGAACTTTTTCATGACAGTATCTGGTTAAAAAGTAAGTGATAATGTTAAGCCGGAAGTAACAGATTGTCTGATTTCGCAAATCTGTTGCAATTCGGTGTACAAATATAGTTCCAGCTTGCTGAATTTGCAAGGGAAATCGCTATAATCCGAATTTTGCAGGGTAAGACGGGACTGTCAAAAGGCGGGATTGTATTTGGAGGTATCTAAAATTTGTTTACTTTTGCCAACGGAGAGATGGCAGAGCGGTCGATTGCGGCGGTCTTGAAAACCGTTGACCTGCGAGGGTCCGGGGGTTCGAATCCCTCTCTCTCCGCTGAAACCTTTGTAAGTATCAGAAAATGTGATATTACAAAGGTTTTTTTATTTTGGCATGGTTCGTCCTGAAATTGGATCAAGAGGAAAATCTGGGGGATTATGTTTGAAATTGAAATAGACTTTGGGAAAAAGAAACTGAAAAATTACTGCAATCTTAGAACCCCATTGGGGTGATATCTTTGTAGCAGGAGAAAAATGAACCATTTCCAGAGCCCCATCGGGGCGACATAGTTGGTAAACCTGTCGAAGCTTAGCCATTGAGTTTATCAAACAGCAGGAAGAATGATCTATTTCGCAGCTACGCTGCTTTGTT
>CAIYES010000377.1 GCA_903925275.1 uncultured Bacteroidales bacterium | reverse complement strand
TCCGCAAGGGGCGGCTTTTTTTTGACCCTGCGTTTCTTCAACAACCGCCTGTTTATATCTTCACCGGCCGGGGTGCAGCATCCTGCCATTCTTGACTTACATTTGAATGAACCAAATTCCCAGCCATGGTGAAGAAACAACTCAAAGCCAGGAAGATTTTCGTACTCGATACCTCGGTAATTTTATATAATCACAATGCGATCCGCTGTTTTGATGATAATGATGTGGCTATCCCGATCACCGTGCTCGAAGAACTCGACAATTTCAAAAAGGGAAATGACACCATCAATTTTGAGGCACGTGAATTTATCAGGATCATCGACAAGCTTTCAAACAAAGCCACCCTGACGCGTTGGATTTCGCTGGGCATGCCCAAAGGCGGAAAATTCAAGGTGGTGATGAATGAACAGAGCGAACTCGACGCTGTAAAGGTGTTTGGTGAAAACAAGCCCGATCACCGTATCCTCAACGCCGCCCTGGTCATGATCGCCGAAAATCCTGCGAAAAAGGTGATCCTCGTCTCCAAGGATGTAAATCTCAGGCTGAAGGCCAAATCGCTGAATATCCCGGCCGAAGATTTCGAAACAGGCAAGATCAAGGATGTAGAGGGGCTTTATTCGGGAAAAACCGTCGTCGAAGGGCTCGATAAAACCATCATCGACATCATCTACGAAGCGGGATGGTGCCTTGCGGAAGATATCGGCGTGAAAAACCCCATTCCCAACCACTATTTCATCCTGAAAAACGGGAAAAGTTCAGTCCTTGCCTTTTACAACCCGATGAGCGAGCGGATCGAAAAGATCGAGAAACACGGGTGTTACAAGATAAATCCCCGTAATGCGGAACAGGTTTTTGCCATCCATGCCATTCTCAACCCGAATGTAAAACTGCTTACTTTACAGGGGATTGCAGGAACCGGGAAAACCCTCCTTGCCCTGGCCGGGGCGCTTGAACAGAAGCGCAATTTCAAGCAGATTTTCCTGGCAAGGCCGGTTGTTCCATTGAGCAACAAGGACATTGGCTATCTTCCCGGCGATATCAAGTCAAAGCTGGACCCTTATATGCAGCCGCTCTGGGACAACATGAAGTTCATCCAGAGCCAGTACAGTGAAAAGGACAAGGAATATAAAGTGCTGACCGATGCTGTGGAGAACGAAAAGCTGGTCATCACGCCACTGGCGTACATCCGCGGGCGCAGCATCTCGAATGTGTGTTTTATTGTGGATGAAGCCCAGAATCTCACGCCGCACGAAGTTAAAACCATTATCACCCGCGCCGGGGAAAATACCAAGATCATTTTCACCGGTGATATTTACCAGATTGATACTCCCTACCTGGATGCACAATCCAACGGACTGTCAACCCTGATAGACAAAGTGAAAAAGCATGACATCTACGCGCACGTGCGTCTTGAAAAAGGAGAGAGGTCCGAACTGGCCAACCTGGCAAATGAATTGCTATAACCGGCGACTGTGTTGGAGGAAGGGTTTATTTTTCTTCGAAAATCACGGTTAGCAGCGTTTGTCCGACAACCTTGAGGGTGCTTTTGTCAATTTTATCAAAGGTGTCGCCGGT
>CAIYES010000376.1 GCA_903925275.1 uncultured Bacteroidales bacterium | reverse complement strand
AGTCGAATATCAACGAGCAAATAGAATACATTTATACCTTCTTCAAACCAGAAGTTGAAGGAAAAGGAATGCATCTTTCCTATATAAATTCCTTGCCGGCAAAGAAAGCCCTCGTTGAAACAGACCGTGAAAAAATCTACGCCATTTTGACCAACCTCGTTAAAAATGCAATTAAATATTCCAAAGAAGGTTCAATTGAATTTGGGTACACCATCGTAGAGACGCAGCGCGCTGCGTCTCTGCAAACGCCGCATGCGGCGTTTGTACGGTTTTTCGTGAAAGACACCGGCCTAGGTATAGCTAAAAACAGGCAGGATGCCATATTTGAACGCTTTATTCAGGCCAATGTTATCGATAGTCATGTTTATCAGGGCGCTGGCCTGGGTTTATCAATTTCCAAAGCTTATGTCGAAATGCTTGGTGGCAAAATCTGGGTGGAGAGTGAACCCGGAAAAGGTTCAACATTTTATTTCACCATACCTTATAATGAAGAAAAGCAGACACAACACAATGAGGCAAATGTGGTTTCTCAGGATGATGAATCAGATCAGATCAGAAAACTTAAAATATTAATTGCCGAAGATGACGAAACCTCGGATTTGCTCATTACCGCGATACTCAAAAAAAACAACCACGAAGTTATACATGTAAACACCGGAGATCAAGCCGTAGAGGCATGCCGTAATTCTTCCGGCTTTGATTTGATTCTGATGGACATCAGGATGCCCGGAATGGACGGATATGAAGCAACCCGTCAGATCCGGCAGTTCAATAAGAATGTGATCATCATTGCCCAAACAGCCTATGGACTTTCAGGCGACCGGGAGAATGCCATAAATTCAGGATGCAATGATTACGTGGCGAAACCTATTGACAAATATGAATTACTTCGGTTAATGCAAAAGTATTTCAAACGTTAAGCAAGTAATAGAATAAAAATAATCACCTGCAATTACTTTCGCTTTTTAGTTGTGTGATGAAATAATTCAAATATATTTTAAAAATGATAAGATGACAAATTATGATTAAAGCGATAATAAATAAAATCACAAACTATATTTTGGCGCGTGAAGACGATTTATCATTAGAGCATCAACTAGTATTGTCTGCCCTGACAATGGGGATATTTGCAGGGTTGTTGGGTTTTATCACCAATTTTTTCCTGACAACATCAATTATTGCATCATTGGTTCCACTCTCATTGGCAATTGTAGCCTATATTCTTTATTATTTTGCGAGATTTACGAAAACATACAGAATCATCTCAATACTAACGGCTATTTTCGCTATTGTCGGGTTTTCAACAATTTGGGTTTTTAATGGTGGAATAGATGGCCCAAACATGATGTTATCTCTTGTATTTCTTATACTTTGGATTATAATTGTTCCCGACAAAGCCAGGAAATATATTATAATTCTCTTTATTGGGGTAAATGTTTTCATACTTCTAATTCAATTATACAGACCGGATTTAATCGTAACTTATCCAACCGAATTTGCCAGGTGGATTGATAATCTGATAAGTATGATTTACTCGTCAGTCTTTATTTTTTTTATCATACGGTTTGTTCATAATAATTACACAATCAAAAAAAGACAGGTAGAGGAAAGTGAACAGCGTTTTCGCTCTATAATTGAAAACTCATTTGACGCAATCGCACTTTTAGACGTAAATGGAACGATACTTTACGAGACTCCTTCAATCGTGAGAATAAACGGATATTCTGTTGAAGAACGATTAGGGGCAAACGGATTTGGGAGAATCCATCCCGATGATGTAATTCGGGTAAAACAGTCCTTTGGAGAACTAATTCAACTATCGGGTAAATCTATCAGGATGGAGTTTGGTTTCCTTCACAAAAATGGTAATTATATTCAAATTGAAGCTGTAGCAACAAATTTGCTAAACGTACCTGGAGTTAAATCCATTGTTGTTAATTTTAGTGATATCACCGGGCGCAAAGCGGTTGAAGACGCTCTCCGGGAGAGCGAGTTTGAGCTCGAAAATGCCGAAAGGATGGCAAAGGTGGGGAACTGGATTGTCATAGCCACCAATCCGTACGCACCTGAAAAATTGTATTGGTCCAAAGTGATGTATCATATTGCCAATCGTGACCCGAGAAGTTTTACGCCTACCCTTGCCGCCCAAATGGATTTATTCGTGCCTGAAGATGCCAGGAAACTTGCTGAAGCAGTCGCAAACTCAATGAAGACGAGCGTGCCTTATGATATAGAATTACAGCTTAAGGACGAAGTAGGTCGTGACGCAAAATGGATTCGGTCTCACGCTGAAATGGTATACGATGAAAAAGGGCGGATTAATGGCATGCGTGGTACGGCCCAGGATATCACCGAGCTTAAGCAGGCGGAGGAAAAGCTTCGGCTTAAAAATTTTATTTTCGATGTTTCCATTGCCGCCAAAAGTATCGCTGATATTAACGGCATCATAACTGAAGCGAACAATTCATTCATCCGGGTCTGGGGTTATCCGGAAAAGAATGAGGTCATCGGAAAGCCATTATCTTTTTTCATAAAAGACCATGATGCAGCAAATACAATTATAGCTGCTCTCAATAATAACGGAGAGTGGACGGGAGATTACATAGCCCTAAAAAAGGATGGCTCGACATTTATCGCTCATGGACTTGCAACCGTTGTCAAAGATGAGACTGGGAAAATAATAGCTTACCAATCGTCAGTAATCGACATCACCGACAGCAAACTGGCGGAAGAAGAGCTCCAGTTCAGCGAACGCACGCTAAAGGAATCACAGAAAATAGCAGGACTGGGAACTTTTGTTCTTGATATCCTTGCAGGAATCTTTCGAACGTCTGATATATTGAATGAGATATTTGGGATTGACGAAAAATATGATCACAGCATTAGCGGATGGGCGGCGTTAATTCATCCCGAAGACCGTGAAATGGTTGTCAACCATTTAATGAATGAAGTAATCGGCAATTTGCAGCCTGGCAATATCGAATTTCGTATTGTTCGCTATAACGACAAGACCACCCGCTGGATGCATGTATTAGGCAAATTAGAATTCGATGCTGATGGTCATCCCATTAAAGTACACGGCACTGCACAGGATATAACTGAACGGAAACTGGCGCAAAACGAATTAATAAAAGCCAAAGAAAAAGCCGAAGAAAGTGACCGTTTAAAATCAGCATTTCTTCTGAACATGAGCCACGAAATCCGCACTCCAATGAACGGAATCCTTGGTTTCTCAACATTGTTGAGTGAACCCGGTCTTGAAAGCGAAGAACTGCAGGAGTATATTAAAATAATTCAAAAGGCTGGCGCCCGTATGCTTAACATCATTACCGAAATAATGGATATTTCGGTAATAGAATCTGGACAGGTAGTCGTTCATTTTCATGAGACGAATATAAACGAGCAGATTGAAAATGTATATTCCTTCTTAAAACCAGGCGCGGAAAATAAAGGAATAAATTTTTCTTTCAAAAATAGTTTTCCTGCTAAGGAAGCCATTCTTGTAACTGACAGAGAAAAATTGTATTCGATCCTCGCTAGCCTTGTAAAAAATGCTATTAAATACACTGACAAAGGTTCAATTGAATTTGGGTATGACGTTGTAGAAACGCAATGCGTTGCATCTCTACAATTTTACGTAAAAGACACGGGCATCGGTATTCCAAAAGACAGACAGAAAGCCATTTTTGAACGATTTACTCAGGCAGATATTGCTGACGTACAAGCAAGACAGGGAGCAGGGTTGGGTTTAACCATTGCAAAGGCTTATGTGGAAATGTTAGGCGGGAGAATCTGGGTTGTAAGCGAACAAGGGAAAGGTTCAACATTTTATTT
>CAIYES010000375.1 GCA_903925275.1 uncultured Bacteroidales bacterium | reverse complement strand
TTGTCACTTGTCACTTGTCATTCGTCACTTGTCATTCGTCACTTGTCACTTGGACTACTCTTCCACAAACGATCCCTTACTTTTGTCGAAGTAATGGGTATGCAGCAGGTGGTGCGACTTTTCGCTCAATGGTTTACCTAAAAATTCTTTATAAAGTTCAAGGATGAATGGGTTCTCGTGCGATTTACGAATTGGTTTCCCGGCATCCTCACGGTAAAGTGCCGCAGCACGTTGTTTAATTATCTCTGAATCACCATGATGGAATGGCTGGCCACCACCTCCGATGCAACCGCCCGGACAGGCCATAATTTCGATTGCATGGAACTGGCTCTTGCCGGCCTGAACATCTTCAAGAAGTTTCCGCGCATTCCCAAGTCCGTGGGCGATGCCTATATTAATCGGTAAACCATTGAAATCAAGCGTGGCATGACGAATATTTTCCAAACCGCGCAATTCATTGAATTCAACTTTTTCAAGTTTTTTACCTGTATAAAGTTCATAAGCAGTGCGGCATGCAGCTTCGATCACACCACCGGTATTTCCAAAGATAACACTGGCGCCGGTAGATTCACCAAGGGGGTTGTCAAAATCCTCATCGGGTAAACTGTTGAAGTCAATGTTGGCAAATTTGATCAGATGTGCCAGTTCACGGGTTGACAAGGAGAAGTTAACATCAGGATCTCCATTTACTTTAAACTCATCGCGCTGACATTCATATTTTTTGGCTAAGCAAGGCATGATTGAAACTACAATCATGTTCTTGCGTTCAATGCCAAGTTTCTTGCCGAAATATTCCTTTGCAATGGGGCCGAACATCTGCTGAGGCGATTTGGCCGTTGAAGGAACATCCATCAGATCGGGAAAGTTATGCTCAAAGAAATTCACCCAACCCGGGCAACAGGAGGTGAGGATGGGTAGTTTTACATTTTTGTCACCCTTAAGGTAACGGGTAAGGCGGTCGAGTAATTCGCTTCCTTCTTCCATGATAGTCAGGTCGGCAGCAAAATCGGTGTCGAACACGTAGTCAAAGCCTAGTCGTCTGAGTGCTGCGACCATCTTACCCGTTACAAGAGTGCCTGGCGCAAGGCCAAATTCTTCTCCAAGTGCAGCGCGAACGGCAGGCGCTGTTTGAACAACCACTGTCTTTTTCGGATCTGCCAATGCATTGATCACGTTGCGCGAGTGATCCACTTCGGTCAGTGCACCGGTTGGACAAACAGAAACACACTGGCCACAGTAAGTACAGGGAGATTTCTCAAGATTCATTTCAAATGCCGGAGCCACAACAGCCATAAACCCTCTGTTGACGGCCGAAAGCGCACCAACTGTTTGTACATCATTGCACATCATTTCGCAACGTCTGCACATGATGCATTTGTCAACGTCGCGGATAATGGCAGGTGAAGTATCCTTGCGGTAGGTGGATTGCTCACCCTGATAAGGTAATTCGCGTACGCCGAGTTGCTGTGCCATGGTCTGGAGCTCACAATAGCCCGATTTGGCACAGGTTAGACATTCAGCAGGATGATCGGAGAGAATTAACTCCAGAACAGTACGACGTGCGTTAAGTACCCTGATAGAGTGTGTATTAACAACCATTTTCTCAGCTACATTGGTAGAACAGGCAGGAGCGAGGTTTCGCCGCCCGACCACTTCAACCACACAAATGCGGCAACCGCCCGGACGGTTTTCAATGTTCATGTCTTTGAGTTGAAAGTAGCAAAGGGTAGGTATATCTATGCCAATTGTTTTGGCAGCTTTTAAAATCGTTGTATCTTTTTCGACCTCAACAGGTTTTCCGTCGATGGTCAGTTTTACCATTTCCATGTATTCCTCCCGGTTATTTAATAAAAATCGCATTGAATTTACATTTCTCCATGCATGCTCCGCATTTGATGCACTTTTCCTGGTCAATCAGGTGTGCCTGCTTGCGTTCGCCTGCAATGGCGTCGACCGGACAATTCCTGGCACACAGGGTACATCCAATGCAGTTTTCCGCATTGATGATGTATTGCATAAGGGACTTACAACTCCCGGAACGGCATTTTTTATCGCCAACATGTTCCAGATATTCGTGGTAGAAATTATCCAATGATGAAAGAACAGGGTTCGGAGAAGTTTGACCAAGTCCGCAAAGCGAAGTATCTTTAATCACAAAACTCAGGTTGCGCAATTTATCGAGATCTTCCATGACGGCGTGACCCTGGGTGACCTTTTCAAGCATTTCAAACAACCGCTTGTTGCCGATGCGACAGGGTGAACATTTTCCGCAGGATTCTTCAACCGTAAACTCAAGATAGAATTTAGCCATGGCCACCATACAGTCATCTTCGTCCATCACGATCATTCCGCCTGATCCCATCATGGATCCTGCAGCGATCAGATTATCATAGTCAATTGGCGTGTCGAGGTCTTTTTCGGTAAGCATACCTCCGGAAGGCCCACCGGTTTGGACGGCTTTGAATTTCCGGTCGTTTTTTATCCCGCCGCCGATCTCAAAGATAATTTCGCGAAGGGTAATTCCCATGGGCACTTCAATGAGACCCACATTGTTAATTTTACCTGCCAGTGCAAAGACTTTTGTTCCTTTTGATTTTGCAGTACCGATGCTTGCATACCATTCCGCACCTTTTAGAAAAATTGCCGGGATATTGGCATAGGTTTCAACATTATTTACGTTGGTAGGTTTGCCAAGAAATCCTGATTCGGAGGGAAATGGAGGTTTAACCGTTGGTTCACCCCGAAGTCCTTCCATTGAATGAATCAATGCTGTCTCTTCACCGCAAACAAAGGCACCGGCACCATACCGGATTTCAATGTCGAAATTAAAACCGGTGCCAAGAATATCTTTTCCAAGCAGACCATATTCCCTGGCCTGTTTCATGGCGATTTTAAGGCGTTCAACGGCTAACGGGTATTCAGCACGGATGTAGATGACACCCTTATCAGCGCCGGTGCAATAACCGTTGATGGCCATTGCCTCGAGTACGCTATGCGGGTCGCCTTCCAGAACAGACCGGTCCATAAAAGCTCCCGGGTCTCCTTCGTCAGCATTGCAAACAACATATTTCTGATCGGCTTTGACAGCACGCGTGATTTCCCATTTGATACCAGTAGGGAATCCACCGCCGCCACGTCCGCGAAGTCCTGATTTCTTAAGTATTTCGATGGTGGCTTCAGGCGTTAATTCCGTAAGAACCTTTCCCAATGCCTGATAACCATCCCGTGCGATGTACTCGTCAATATTTTCAGGGTTGATGAACCCGCAATTCCGCAAGGCAATCCGGATCTGTTTTTTGTAAAAACCGATGGGCTGTGAATCGCTTTTGTATTCCTGAGTTACAGGATCCCGGTAAAGCAAATGGTTAACTCTTTTTCCTTTGATAATATGCTCTTCAAGGATTTCCGCACAATCTTCGGGTTTGACCTGAAAGTAAAAAGTATTGTCAGGCATCATTTTGACGATGGGACCCTTTTCACAAAATCCGAAACAACCTGTCCTGATTACCTGAACCTCGTTTTCAAGTCCCTTCATCTTAATTAAATCCTGAAAATTTTTCAGGATATCTTCGCTTTTTGAAGCGTGACAACTAATTCCGCCACAAACAAGTATATGATATTTAATTTTTGCCATCTGATTGTTTCCGGATTTTATTTGTTATCGATTTTTTCATAATTTACCGGGATAATCCCATCAACCAGTTCGTTGTTTAAAATGTATTTGTCGATGAGTTTGCTTGCTTTCTTCACATCCACGTAACCGAATGTGATCGGCTCATACCCTGGTTTCGTGATTTCAACCGTAGGTTCTGCATAGCAGTAACCCATACAGCCCGTTTGTGTAACCACCGCGTCAATATTTCGTTTGGTAAATTCTTCAATGAATACTTCCATTACCTCTTTGGCACCCGAGGCAATGCCACAGGTTGCCATAGCAATTTTAACCTTGATACGGGTATCCCCATCATTATTATTTTCACGCATGTCAATTTTGGCACACAGGTTTTCCTGCATCTTTTTTAAATCGGCCAATGATTTAATTTTTTCCATATATAATAGAATTGTATCGTTTATGCGGAGGCAATCTACACGGATTTTAACAGAATATTTTTCACGAAATCCGGTGCAAATTTATCACCTCTGAAAATCTTATGCAAATATTTTATGTGATTTATTTCACAATGTTAATAAATTCACAGAAAAAATATCGAATAATGAATTAACGCATTGTTAAAGAAGATCTTGGGTATTGAATTAATTATTGCTGACCAATAATGATCCGGAATCCATTCCCGTGGATATTGGCAATTTCGATGGAGGGATCGGCTTTAAGGCATTTACGCAGACGGGCAATAAAAACGTCCATGCTGCGGCCGTTGAAGTAATTGTCGTTACCCCATATTTTTTCCAATGCGTCTTTACGCAGCAGAATGCCATCCTTGGCATTGATTAACATTTTAAGAAGACTGGCTTCCTTTGGGGAAAGTTGTTGGGTGGTTTTATCATGAGATAAAGTGCGCAGATTATAGTTGAATAAAAGCTTTCCGACTTTCATTTCGTTGACATCTGCTTCAACTTCAGCTCGCTGGTTGTTGCGTTTTAAAATAGCATGTAATTTAAAAAGCAGGACCTCCGAATCGAATGGTTTGGTTATATAATCGTCAGCACCTGTTTTAAAACCTTCAAGCATATCTTCTTTCAGTGATTTTGCTGTCAGGAAAATAAACGGTATCGTAGCATTGAATTTTTTTATTTCTTTGGCCAGCGTGAATCCATCCATTTCAGGCATCATTACATCAAGAATGCAAATATCATAAGGGTCTGCCTTAAATGCGGCCAGGCCTTGTTTCCCGTCAGGTTTGAGCACTACCGCAAAATCATTTAATTCAAGGTAAGATTTCATGATTGAGCCGAAATTTGGATCATCCTCAACCAGCAATATTTTATTTTTTTTATCCATACCTTCCTCCAATGCTTAATTGCTATATGAAATTTGAAATCTGACAACCCTCCTGAAAGAGGGGATTATGATAAAATTATTCCTGGTCATACCAACCCGCGTACATGTTGTAGTTCCGGGAGATGCGATTCACCTGGCCTTCGAGCAGCGCCTGATCTATGTCTTTGACTTTCCTGGCTGGTAGGCCTGCCCATACCGAACCTGATTCGACTATTGTTCCTTCGGTGATCAGGGCTCCTGCGCCAACAATGGAGTTGCTGTTGATGACCGCTCCATCCATGATGATGGAACCCATGCCAATCAGCACATTGTCGTGAATGGTGCATCCATGGATGATGGCATTGTGGGCAATTGAAACATTATTGCCAATGTGTACCGGTGCTTTCTGGTAGGTACAATGAATAATTGCACCATCCTGGATGTTCACATTATTCCCGATACGGATGGAATGAACGTCGCCGCGAACCACCGCATTGAACCATACGCTGCAGTCGTCGCCCATAACCACATCGCCGGTGAGTGTGGCATTATCGGCCAGGAAACAGTTTTTGCCAATTTGCGGCAGGACTCCTTTTACTGATTTGATTAAAGCCATGTTGGATTCAGATTTACAGATTTCGATCACCCTGTCAGGATTCCCCCAACCCGTCAGGATACGGGCGGAACAATCCTTGGATAGTCGAGTGAGTAATGCAAACCCCTGCTCTCGTGCCGGCGACTTGCTGCCTTGATGATCAGATAGCCGATGTTGATCAGATTTCGCAACTCACACAACCGGGGGGTCAGGATCGACTTCTTGTAGAGATCTTCCGATTCACGATACAGTAGTTCAAGCCTGTCGAATGCACGTTGCAACCGCAGGTTTGACCGTACAATGCCCACATAACTGCTCATAATGGCCTGCAACTCCTTCATCGACTGGGTGATCAGGATCATCTCTTCATTCAGCACCATCCCCTCGGCATTCCAATCGGGGATTTCATGGCACAACGTGATATGCTGACTTTGGTTAATGGCCTCCACACTGGCACGGTGTGAAAAAACCAGTGATTCGAGCAGGGAGTTTGAGGCGAGCCGGTTTGCTCCGTGCAATCCGGTTGATGAACATTCGCCCGAAGCAAAAAGATTCACAATCGTGCTGCGGCCGAATTCATCCACCTTGATCCCACCGCAGGTATAATGTGCAGCAGGAACCACGGGAATCATATCTTTCCTTATGTCTATGCCAATACTCAGACATTTGGCATAGATGGTAGGGAAATGGTGGATCAGCTCATTTTTATTCAGATGACGACAGTCGAGCCAGAGATAATCCTCCCCGCTCAGCTTTAACTCATTATCGATTGCCCGAGCCACAATATCGCGGGGAGCCAATGAAAGCCTTGCATCATATTTGTGCATGAACTCCTTTCCATCCCGGGTTTTCAGAACAGCGCCAAATCCACGCATGGCTTCCGTAATCAGGAAAGCCGGTTTTTCGTCAGGATTGTAGAGGGCAGTCGGGTGAAACTGAATGAACTCCATATTCTCAATCCTTCCTTTGGCACGGTAAACCATCGCAATGCCGTCGCCAGTGGAAATAAGCGGGTTTGTGGTATTGTTATAAACGTTTCCTGCACCTCCGGTTGCGATCAGCGTTATTTTTGACAAAATGGTATCAACCAGTTTTGTCCTGGGATTCATGACAAATGCGCCAAAGCAGGTGATCCCGGCCGTACGGCTGTTGACCTCCACGCCAAGATGGTGCTGGGTAATGATGTCGATGGTGAAATGATTTTCAAGAATCTCGATTTTCGGGTGTTTCCTTACCTGATCGAGCAGTGTGTTTTCAATTTCCCGTCCGGTACTGTCCTTGTGATGCAGCACCCGGTATTCGGAATGGCCGCCCTCTTTTGCCAGGTCGTATCTCCCGCTTTTTGTCTTATCGAATTTTGTTCCCCATTTCACCAATTCTTTAATGCGTTCGGTTGATTCACGGATCGTAAACCGAACCACGTTTTCATCACAAAGGCCATCACCTGCTATGATGGTATCACGGATATGCTTTTCGAATGAATCGGGGTTGTACATAACTGCGGCAATTCCTCCCTGGGCCCAGCTTGTCGCGGTATCATCCATCCCCGATTTGGTGATGATGCATACTTTTCCATGTTTCGCAACCTTGAGTGCAAAGGTCAATCCTGCAATGCCCGATCCGATAACTAAGAAATCAACATGTTTTCTCATGGGTTTATGTTATAGGTCGAGCAATAACCTGATCGGATCCAATCCTTCTGTAAGCATCTTAGCCGGGTCCTCCAATAACTCCTTTATCCTGATGAGGAAACTCACCGATTCACGGCCATCGATTACACGGTGATCATAGGACAGTGCGACATACATCATGGGAGCAATGACTATCTGGCCGTTTACCGCAATCGGACGATCCTGGATTTTATGCATGCCGAGAATCGCACTCTGCGGCGGATTTAAAATCGGTGTTGACATGAGCGATCCAAAAACTCCACCATTGGTAATGGTAAAGGTTCCTCCCTTCATGTCGTCGATCGTTATCCTGTTTTCACGGGCTTTACCGGCAAGCTCTTTAATTTTAAGTTCGATTTCTGCAATACTCATCATCTCTGCATTGCGCAACACAGGAACGACTAAACCTTTGGGGGCGCTGACAGCTATGCCGATGTCAACATAACGGGGGGTGACCAGGTCATCGCCATCGAGCATCGAGTTGACCTGAGGAAAGTCCTTCAATGCAATGATGGCAGCTTTGGTAAAAAACGACATGAATCCGATGCCAACACCAAACCGTTCCCTGAATGATTCGCTGTATTTATCTTTGATTTTCAGGATCCCCTGCATGTTGATCTCGTTGAAGGTCGTCAGCATGGCTGTTTGGTTCTTTACTGCAACCAGGCGTTCTGCAAGTTTCAGCCGAAGGGTGGTCAGTTTTTTACGGTCAACTTCGCGTGAACCGGTAAAGGCCACTGTGGCCGATTGCTCTTTTTTAAGATTGATAAACGATTCGATATCTTTCCGTGTTATTTTTTTCCCAGGGAAAGCATTGCTCAGGTCAATTGGATTCACCTGTTTCTCTCCGATAATTTTCAAGGCGAGTGGAGAAGCGTGTAAATTAACTGGTGAACCGGTGAACGGGTGAACAGGTATGTTTTGAACCGGAGATGGTGCAGGGTCCGGAGTGGTGATTTTTATGGGTTCATTTTGATTTTTGACTTTTGATTTTTGAGTTTGTCCGTTCAGCTCTTCAAGAATCGCCAGTACTGCCCCCACGGCAATGGTCTCACCTTCCTTCGCCATAATTTTTATCACACCATCTTCGGGTGCAGTAACCGGAAATGACGCTTTGTCGGAATCGATTTCAACAATTTCCTGATCTTTTTCCACGGTTTCACCATCAGAAACGAGCCATTTGGCAAGCTGTACCTGGGTTATCGATTCCCCCGGACTGGGAACTTTAATTTCTATTGCCATATCCTTGAATTAAAATACAAAGATATAGAATCTTCGGGATGTAAAATCAACCTTACCCATGAAACCCCTTTGGCAATCGTATGGCAATAGTTTCAGCCCTGAATTATCCGATGAGATTTTCTATTGTGACCTGTTGTATTTGATGTTGCGAGATACAACTTGCAAATATTAAACACAATAGGCACATAGGACACAGTAGGAAATCACATTAGAATACACTATGCCAAAGTTGTTGTGGTTGATTTTTATGCGGTGTGTGTATGAATCGCAATTATTATGTATGTTTGTAATTCAAACCTGATTAACGGATATAACATTTATCCGGAAAAAATGAAAACAATTCAAATGATTACTATTTACCGTGGATATCCGGGACCGAATCATCCGGGTTGAACTGAAAGTATAATCATGAATGCAAAAATTAACCTATTGTTGATGGCTTACACTTCGAAGTGTTGGCAGGTTTGACGTGAATGTGAGACTTTTTAACAGCTCAAAAGCGCAATAACAATAATATTATGAATGATTTTTCTTGTTTAGATTGTAAGTTTTACCTGCCTGTAGATGTTTTCAGGGGTATATGCAAACTCACTAAGGAAAAAACCGGCCCGGATGATCAGGCATGTGAGCAGGCGGAGCAGATTGCTAAGTGCAAATTCTGTTCAAACTACTCTTCTGAAAAGGATTACCTTGGCAAATGTATGGATACCGTGCTGGCCTATCCGGATATGATCGCAAGTAAATGTGCTGACTTTCAATGGTGCAAACAAGATTAACCAGGGGATATATTTTCGACATTCAGGGTTTTTCGGTGCACGATGGTCCCGGTTGCCGGACACTGGTTTTCTTCAAAGGTTGTTCACTGGAATGTCCCTGGTGTTCCAATCCTGAAGGGATATCCTTCTTTCCAGAACCACTTTACAGGGATTCTAAATGTACTTTCGACGGTCTTTGCGTTAATGCATGTCCCCATAAAGCTATATCCATATCGAAAAATGGCGAAAGTGATCAATTGACTTTCAACAGGGAAATTTGTGCGAAATGCAATGCCTATGATTGTGCAAAAGCATGCTGTTCCGGTGCACTCAACATCGGCGGATATGAAATTTCAGTTGAAGATCTGTATGCCAAGGTTATTCGCGACCGCCAATACTGGGGTGCCGCTGGCGGTATCACGCTCACCGGAGGGGAACCCTTTACCCAGCCTGAATTTGCCTGCGATATGCTGAAACGTTGTTATGATGCATACATTCATACTGCGGTTGAAACATGTGGCAATGTTCCCTGGAAAAATTATGAAAAGTCTCTGCCGTATATCGACTGGATATTTTTTGATCTTAAAACACTTGATGAATCACCGGGCCATCTGTCAATTTGTGCGCCTTCGCGCTTGTCAGCAAATCAATCTGGTCATCCGTCATCCAGCTCACCCGTTCCCCTTATCCTCAACAACGCCCGTCGGCTTGCCCGTGAATTCACCGGCCGCATGATCTTCAGATTACCCGTGATTCCGGGGTTTAACGACGATGCTGAAAATATCGACCGGACTGCCCGTTTCATTCAGTCAACCGGTCGCAATGAGATCAATATCCTTCCGCTGCACCACCTGGGAAGAGAAAAATACAGCCTCATCGGCAAGAAATATTATACAACCGATTTTAAAATTCCGGCAAAGGATGACCTGAAGAAGATTGTCTCTCAATTTTCATCGTTGGGAATTAATTGCTATATCGGAAGCGACACCCCATTTTAATTTTTTTCGTTTTCAGAGTCTGTTTAACTTCGTGTTTAACTTTATTTCTGTGTGGAATACTATGCCGTAGGCACAAAATCTGGGTAGAAATCGAATGTTCCTAGAACCATCTCGTCCCGTACGGGACGAAATAATGCACCTATCCCTGTTATTCTACTCACATAAAATCCCTAACGGGATTTAAGAACAAATTTAACCAGTCTGTTAATTTTTTATTTATTTTTATAGTTCGATAGACCAGTTGTTGCATGGGAATAAGATTTTCATTTTCCATTTTGCTCCTCACATTGTTTCCATTTGTTCTTTTTGCTGAAGGAACCAGGGAGATTACACCCTTCATAACCGCTGCAGGCCAGCTTTGCATTGATAAATCGCGCAACAATTTTGGTTTTTTTGATGCACCCTCTGAATTCAGGATCAATATTTACATTGCTAACGTCTCGGAAACTATCAATTTTGGACTGGGATTTATGACGAGTCCGGTAACACCGGTTGATGTACAATACCGCATAAAGGACCCCTCCGGGAACATCGTACTTGGCCCTAATCCTGTTCCCCTTTCCGGACAGGGATTTATCACCTCTTACGACCCGGCAGTCATTGGTCCTTTCGTTGGTGCGGGAGGATACAATCCAATACAATACACTCCTTTAATTACAGGTAACTATTCCCTTGAATTTTATTACCTGCCCGATGGCTTCGGATATTACACAGAGGCTGGCCGGATCCAATTCAGATACTTTGACATCACGGTGGTGGGTTCAGCCAACCAGCCAATCCCGGGAAGGGTATGGTCGAAGGCGTGGCAATTTAACAGCGGATCAACCAACGCACCCCCTACGGAGGATCGTTTCTGGGCAACAATGTTCATCCTTTCCGATGACAGCATTGTGACAAGTGTCAACTGCAATGGGTTTGTGGGGGGAACTTTTTCAATTTCAAGCAACCAAACAGGATGTTCAACCACAGGGGTCATAGCTGTCGACCGGCAATCGCGCACCGGCTTCCATACCTATCCTCAGTACAAAGTTTTTTTATCTGATCCCGACAGCATTATTTTTCCCACCGGAAAGGCTGTGGCAGGAATTATCCTGCCCATTACAACAACAACCAATTGTGCAACCGGATCTGCTGATATCGGTGTGAAAGTCACGATGGATGGGCTGGTCGATGTTTTTATCGAAGTCAACCCTAATCCAGGAGCTGATCCGCAGGATTTGAAACTCACGGCTAATGTATATGCAAATCCCGGTGGCACCGGATACAACATTATCCATTGGAATGGAAATGACGGACGAGGGAACCCGGTAAAAAGCGGGACAATTGTCACAGCCACTGTCCGGTTCATCCATGGCATTACCCACCTCCCGATCTATGATATTGAATACAATGACAATGGCTATATTGTTGATGTAGTCCGTCCCCCGGGAATCAGTCCATCGATATACTGGGACGACAGCCTTCTTCCCAATTGGGGCACGGTCAATCTCAACGGTTGCAATGCAATATCCGGATGTCACCTGTGGGATATTATGATCGGTGACACCAATACCATCAACTCATGGTGGTATGTGGCAAGTGCAACGGCGCCTGATGTAATGTTTACGTTAAAGCGTGCTCCGCTTCCCCCGGGAGCCATCAGCGGAGATCCCTCGATTTGCAGAGGAAGTATCACCAATACATATTCTGTCATTCCTGATTCCAATGCAACTTCCTATACCTGGACTTATTCCGGATCAGGTGTAACGATTACCGGTAACAGTTCAGTAATCAACATCAGTTTTTCTGATAACTCAACCGCTGGAACGCTTACTGTTTCAGGCTATAACGCGGAGTGTGGCAACGGTCCGGCTTCAAACCTGCCGATCAGTATCATACCTCCGCCTGTTGTGACAATAGGGAATTTCGATTCGGTGTGTTACAATGCACCTGCATTTCAACTTGCCGGCGGAACGCCACCCGGAGGAACCTATTATATAAATGGATCAGCTGAAACTGTTTTTGATCCTGTTGGGAATGGACCAGGCAGCCACACAGTTGTTTATCGCTATGCCGATGGAAATGGATGTGCAAATTCTGACAGTACCACCATTTTTTTAACCAATGGCCATGAATGTGAAATAATTATCTGGGTCCCCGATGCATTTTCACCCAATGGCGATGGATTGAACGATGTTTTTCGCCCTGTTGCATTAAATGTCAGGCAATTCAGCATGAATATTTACAACCGGACAGGGCAATTGGTTTTCACCTCCGGACAAATTTCCGATGGTTGGGATGGGACGTATGAAGGTCTGCCATGCCCCGATGGAAATTATGTATATATTATCGTTTATGAATCATCGCTAACACCGCCGGAGTTCAAAACTTTATCCGGGAATATAACATTGGTTAAGTAATCCCTGAATTTTATTTCGACAAAAAATATAAAGTAAATATTCTCATTTACTGCCTGATAAACATTGGATAATTGAAAATAAATAAGCAATTTTGCTAGCTGATTTTTTAACCTCTATTTCTCAATTACTCCTATGAAAGATACACCTATCAGTTACGAAGTGGTTCACCGGCATATACAGGAAAGCAAAATCCGTAACATCGGAAAAGCGACCATCCGCGAAATAAAACGGTTGATTAATGGCATTGAAACGGAAACCGGTGAAAAATTTATCCGGATGGAGATGGGAGTTCCTGGTCTCCCGGCTACTGCAATAGGTATAGAGGCTGAGATTGAGGCTTTGCGTAATGGAGTTGCCGCGATCTATCCCGACATTGAAGGAACACCTGTTCTGAAAAAAGAGGCTGCCCGGTTTGTCAAACTGTTCCTCGACATTGATGTAGATGCCGCCAATTGTGTGCCGACCGTTGGTAGCATGCAGGGAGGGTTTGCCGCATTTTTGACCTTTTCGAAGATCCATCGTGACAAAGATACCACGCTTTTCATCGACCCAGGTTTTCCGGTACATCATCAGCAGCATAAAGTGCTGGGACAGAAATTCGAGACTTTTGATGTATATGATTTCCGCGGAGATAAACTGAGAGATAAGCTAATAAGCTATTTTGAAAAGGGGAACATTCATTCAGTTTTGTATTCAAATCCGAACAACCCCTCCTGGATATGCTTCACTGATCATGAATTGCAGATCATCGGCGAACTCGCCAACCAGTACAATGTGATCATCATCGAAGACCTTGCTTATTTTGCCATGGATTTTCGCAAAGATTATTCAAAACCCGGGCAGCCTCCCTACCAGCCAACAGTGGCCAAGTACACCGACAACTATGTGTTGCTGATCTCAAGTTCAAAAGCATTCAGCTACGCCGGGCAACGCATCGGGATGATGATCGTATCGAATAAACTTTTCAATACCTGCTCAGCCGACCTGCTCAGATACTACTCAACCGACATCGTTGGAAGGGCGCTGATTTATGGTACTGTATACGCATTGAGCGCCGGTACGGCCCATTCCACACAATATGGCATGGCAGCAATGCTGAAAGCCGCTAACGACGGTACTTTCGATTTCGTGGAGGTGGTAAGGGAATATGGCGAAAAGGCGAAAATCATGAAAAAGTTGTTCATCGACAACGGATTCAGGATCGTTTATGACCAGGATGAAGGAGTACCCCTTGCCGACGGATTTTACTTTACTTTTTCTTTTCCCGGTATCGATGGGGAAGCCCTGCTGGAAGAGCTATTATATTATGGTATCAGCGCCATCGCCCTCAGCATAACCGGCAGCCATCGAAAAGAGGGTATCCGGGCCTGCGTTTCGTTAGTCAAACGGGATCAGTTTCCTGCACTTGAAGAACGGCTGAGAAAGTTCAGGGAAAACCACAGTGGGTAGTGAGGTAGAGAAGAAAATGGTGAGATGGTGAAATGGGGAGATGGTGAAATGGTGAACGGGTGAAGGGGTAAACGGGTGAGCGGGTGAACGGGTGAGGGGGTGAAGGGGTGAAAAAGGTTTCTCAATTGTTCATTTTATCTTCTTTTTTCTCAGCAGGAACTTAAATCAGTTCTAAATTAGACTAAATGCAACAATTTCCCACGGGGGAATGGCTGCTGATTCAAACAAAAATTCGTATTTTCGCCCGTGTTAATTTGTTAACAACTCAACCCTTACCATATGGCAAAAATCAAAGGTGATATCGTGATCAACACCGAGCGATGCAAAGGCTGTGAAGTATGCCTTGCTGCCTGTCCCTTCACTGTGATTGCAATGTCGAAGGAAGTGAACAGCAAAGGATATCATTTCGCAATGAAAGTGAATGGTGAATGCACGGGTTGCACCAATTGTGCCCTGGTTTGTCCCGACGGTGTGATAACCGTTTACAGGGCCAAAGTGACAACCGAATAAAAATCAAAAAACGATACTCAATGGGTGAACTTAAATTAATGAAGGGCAATGAAGCTGTAGCCGAAGCCGCCATCCGCGCCGGTTGCGATGGATATTTCGGCTACCCGATCACGCCCCAGTCGGAGGTAATGGAATACCTCATGGCTGAAAAGCCATTTGAACGTACTGGAATGGTAGTGCTTCAGGCTGAAAGCGAAGTAGCAGCCATCAACATGCTTTACGGCGGTGCCGGAACCGGAAAAATGGTGATGACATCATCCTCAAGTCCCGGTATCAGCCTGATGCAGGAAGGAATCAGTTATATGGCTGGTGCCGAACTTCCTGCATTGATTGTAAACATTGTTCGCGGAGGCCCCGGGCTTGGGACCATCCAACCCTCACAGGCCGACTATTTCCAGGCTGTAAAAGGCGGAGGACATGGTGATTATAAATTGCTGGTATTGGCACCTGCATCAGTACAGGAGATGTGCGACCATGTTAAACTCGGTTTTGATAAAGCCTATCAGTACCGCACTCCGGTGATGATCCTCTCCGATGGTGCCATCGGTCAGATGATGGAAAAGGTCGTTCTTTTCGACCAGATTCCCCGCCGGACCGATGAAGAGGTTATCGCACAATGCCCTTGGGCGTCGAATGGACGGCCCCAAACACGCAACCACAACATCATCACCTCCCTCGATCTCGATCCTGCCGGGCAGGAACGGGTAAACCTGAAACTTCAGGCAAAGTATAAATTGATGGAGCAACATGAGGTTTTGTATGAGGAGATTCAATGCGAAGATGCTGAATACCTGTTTGTCGCTTTTGGACTCTCGGCACGTATCTGTCAGAAAGCCATTGACCTGGCCCGTGCAAAAGGTATCAAAGTAGGGCTGTTTCGCCCGATCACCCTCTTCCCCTTCCCGGTAACAGAGGTATCAAATGTGGGTAACCGCGTAAAAGGAATCCTGGTCGTGGAGATGAATGCAGGGCAAATGATCGAAGATGTTAAACTTTCGGTTGGCTGTAAAGTAAAGATCGAACATTTCGGTCGTTTTGGCGGCATCATCCCTTCGCCGGATGAAGTTGTAAGAGCCCTTGAACAAAAAATTATCGGAGGTTGATTATGGAAGATACATTCGCAAAAACAGAAATACATAAGCCGGAAAATATTGTCTATAAAAAGACCGACCTGATGGTCGATCGGCCCTTGAGTTATTGCCCGGGTTGCGGACATGGCACTGCCCACCGTATGCTTATGGAGGTAATTGAAGAGATGAACATTCAGGATAAAACCATAGGCGTTTCGCCTGTAGGTTGTTCCGTACTGGCTTATGACTTTCTCAACATCGACATGCTGGGAGCAGCCCACGGCCGTGCCCCCGCGCTCGCAACAGCCATCAAACGCATGTGGCCCAATCACTTTGTCTTTACCTACCAGGGCGATGGCGACCTTGCTGCCATTGGTACCGCCGAAACGATTCATGCATGTAATCGCGGTGAAAACATAACCATCATCTTCATCAACAACGGGATCTACGGGATGACCGGAGGTCAGATGGCGCCGACAACCCTGCCTGGGATGCGATCATCCACATCGCCCTATGGTCGGGATGTTGCTACCATGGGACACCCTTTGAAGATTACAGAATTGGTTGCGCATTTGCCGGGAGTGTACTATGTAACACGCCAGGCTGTTCATACGCCAAACCATGTGCGCAAAACGAAAAAAGCCCTCCGAAAAGCATTTGAACTTCAAAAAGAGAACAAGGGATTAAGTTTTATCGAGATAGTTTCCAATTGCAATTCCGGCTGGAAAATGACCCCGGTACAGTCAAATAAATGGATGGAGGACAATATGTTTCCTTTCTATCAACTGGGGGATATCAAGGTAGATGGAAAACTCGTTGAGAAGAAGGAAATTGCCGGGAAGGAATAATTTCAAGTTGAAATATTTTTTTTGACTTTCAGGTCCAGGCTCAATGATTAAGAATAAAACTGATTTGTGAATTAAAGGGTAGTATTTCTTGTTCATACATCGAAGTTTATCATAACAATCCGTTCGAAATTCGAAATTCGTTATTCAATATTCGATATTCCAATATTATGACTGAAGAGATTATTATTGCAGGTTTTGGTGGACAGGGAGTCCTATCCATGGGAAAGATTCTCGCCTATTCGGGTGTAATGCAAAATAAGGAGGTGAGCTGGATGCCATCCTACGGGCCTGAAATGCGTGGCGGAACAGCCAATGTTACCGTAATCATCAGCGACGAGCGTATCAGTTCTCCTATCCTGAACTCCTACGATACAGCCATCATCCTGAACCAGCAATCAATGGATAAATTTGAGAAAACTGTCAAACCTGGCGGATTACTCATTTATGACCCCAATGGACTCACCCGCTTCCCGGAACGCAAAGACATTAACATCTACTCGATCGAGGCAGCAGATGAAGCGGCTAGGCAGGGTCTCTCAAAGATTTTCAACATGGTCGTGCTCGGCGGATTTTTGAAATTAAAACCACTGGTAGCTCCCGAATACATCCACAAAGGACTCGAAAAGTCACTTCCGGCACGCCACCATGCCCTCATTCCTGAGAATGAAAAAGCAATTGAAATCGGGAAGAGTTTGCTCAAAGCGGTACATTTGGTGCAGTAATCAACCATTCTGATCCCAGTTTGTTAAGATGTGGTCGGGTGGACAAGAGAACGGTTGACAGGGTTATCAATCCCAGCGAATTGACAATAATGGACCTTTTTTCTTTTCTGGAAGAAACATACAATAAGTATAACCAGCCATCTTTTATTGAATCTGATCCGATCTCAGTTCCTCACCGGTTTACCCTAAAACAGGATATCGAAATTGCCGGATTCCTTAGTGCAACCATCGCCTGGGGAAACCGGAAATCGATTGTATCCAATGCCAGCCGTCTGATCGGGATGATGGACGACTCCCCATACGATTTTCTTCTCAATGCCCGAGCGTGGGATTTCAAACCATTTCTGAAATTTGCTCACCGCACTTTCAATGGTGACGATTGCCTCTTTTTTATCACATCCCTGCAAAGCATTTACAGGCAATATCACAGTCTGGAACCGCTCTTCAGTACCCTGAATGAGCATGGTGCAGCCCATGCCATCAGCAGTTTCAGAGCAACATTCCTCGCTGTTGATCATCTTCCCCGGTCAGAAAAACACCTCTCAAACCCGATGGCAGGATCAGCAACCAAACGGATCAACATGTTCCTGCGGTGGATGGTACGACGTGATAAGCGTGGTGTGGATTTCGGGTTATGGCCATCCATAGATACGTCTCACCTGATTTGCCCTTTGGATATACACGTTGGAAACGTTGCCCGTAAACTCGGATTGCTTCAACGAATTAACAACGACTGGAAAGCAGCAGAAGAACTTACAGCTAACCTGCGGAAATTTAATCCCGGTGATCCGGTGAAATATGATTTTGCCCTTTTTGGACTGGGTGTTTTTGAGAAGTTCTGAAAGTTTCCATCAATCATATATATTGACAAATAACAGTTTAAAAAAAAAACCGTAAATCCAAAATCAAAAATTCACCATGGGCCTACTCAGAGCAATCATTTGTATCATTTTCCCGCCGCTGGCTGTGCTTGACCGGGGTTGCGGTGCAATTTTGCTGGTGTTGATCCTCACCTGTTGCGGCTGGATCCCGGGTGTGATCGCCGCGATCGTTTTTAATATGAGGAGAGACTAAAAAACCAGTCCATTATAATTGTACATTTGTAAGTATACTCCTCTTGGATGAACACATTCAGGAAAAAAATCATAGCCTACTTACTGAGTCTCTTTACCCTGCCCCGGGTGAAGGAGGTTGTTGCCGGCTATGCAAGGGTGTTTATGGGTGATGCGAGCAGATATTCCACAGGGATCAAAGTTGAAGCCACCCAGGGCAAAGAGACTTTTACCATCCTGACAAAGTATATTAAAAAGGAAAAGATCACCCGGGAAGAGAAAAACAAATTTAAACGACAGGTCGTGGATATTTTGAAAAGTTCCGGGGTCGTCGTTCCGCTTATGCTGATCCCATTGCCATTTGTAGGAACGATTCTGCTCATCATCATGGATCACCTCCTGCTGAGTATGAATATTCAACTGCTGCCGGCCTCATTTTATCCAAAGGAAAAGAAAGATCTGCTCACACCGGAAGGAATTGAAAATGATCTGAAGAAAAAATAATGTTAACCCGTTACAAAAATGCAATAAGTTCCTTATCTTAGCATCACCAATTCGTTTGTTATGAAAAAAATGATATTATTAGCCTTTCTGGTTTGTAATTTCCTCTCTCTTTCTGCACAGATAAAGCAGCCTGTTTGGTACGGCGACACCCTGGGGCCCTGGAGTGTGATTTCTTTTGAAGAGCCTACTGACTACATTCACATCGTTCCTTCGACCCAGAATCTCTGGCAGATTGGCATTCCGCAGAAACCTTATTTTTCAGCGGCCTATACTTTGCCCAACGCCATTGTGACGGATGCGATGAATTCCTACCCGATCAATAACCAGTCGTCGTTCGACCTGTGTATCGGGGATTTTAACTCAAACTGGGGGTATCAGATGGACCTGTTTATCGACTTCCGGCATAAATTCGACACCGATACCCTGAAAGATGGCGGGTATATCAGTGTTTCCTGGGATCATCGTCAGACCTGGATGAACATCCTGGATGATACCGTTCCCGGATACTATTTTTGGGCCACCCCTTCCCACGGGTTGTGGTGGGGTAATACCAACTTGTATTCATCAGAGAATACCCTCTTCAATGGAGAACATGGATTTTCCGGAAAATCAAATGGCTGGGTTCATTCCTGCATGGCCTGGTATAACTTACCCGTGAAGCATCCTGATTTTTTTACGCTCCCTGATACCATGTTCCTGAGGTTCAACTTCATTTCTGATGATATCGACTACAACAAAGAGGGCTGGATGATTGACCAGATTCGGATTTTTTCCATGGACCTTGGATCGGGCATCAGTGAATACCTCTCAGGTACAAAGAAAGCGTATGTGGTTCCAAATCCATTGAAGATCAGTGCTGATGTTACGTTTGACAAGACTTACAGCCATGTGGAATACCAGCTGCTTGATCCATCAGGAAGGGTGATCATGCATGGGAACCCCGGGAAATGCAGTGAATTTACCCTGAACCGGGGCAGTTTATCGGCAGGAATATACCTGTTAAAAATATCTGTGAATCAAAATTATTCAGAGGTTCACCGGATTGTAGTCCAGGATTGAGAAATCATTACCTGCCGAGCTATAGCCCCTTTAGCACTGCGATTGCTTCCTCGACATGTTTTTCAAAATTCAGTTGCGACGAAAACATCATCCGGATAATGCCATGTTTGTCGATGACAAAGGTGACCCGCCCGGGTAAGATACCCAGCGATTTGCCAACTCCGTATTTCCCGGCAACTGTCTTGTCTTTATCCGAAAGGAGAATGAATGGTAACTTGTGGTTGGCGGCAAATGCCTGGTGTGAGGCAATATCATCGGAACTGATGCCGATAACCTCGGCACCTGCCTCCTTGAAAACTTCGTAATTGTCGCGGAAACTGCACGCCTCCTTTGTGCAGCCATACGACTCATCTTTGGGATAAAAATATACCACAAGGTTTGTCTTGCCTAAAAAATCACTGAGGTTTACACGTTTGCCCTGTTGGTCGGGCAATGAAAATTCAGGAGCCTTACTCCCGATTTCAATATTTTGTGCCATATCAATTGTATAGGAACCTTTCGGCTGAATGGTTTTTTGTGATGATTCACAGTTGCATGATACCAGATAACAGTTTAGAATAAATATAAATAAGAAAAAGATTTTGTATCTTTGCATCATCATCCGACAAATAAAATCTAAAGATAACAAAAATGAGGACAATAATTATAATTATAATTTTATTAACCATGACAACTATAGCCGACGCCCAGCACAAAACAACATTTTACGATTTCAAAGTAACTACTATTGATGGCCAGCCTTTTGATATTTCAACCCTCAGGGGTAAAAAGGTGCTTGTTGTAAATGTGGCATCAAAATGCGGTCATACGCCGCAATATGCCCAACTTGAAGAGCTGTATTTGAAGTACCAGGATCGCAACTTTGTAATCATTGGCTTTCCGGCCAACAATTTTATGGGACAGGAACCCGGCACCAATGCAGAGATCAAAGAATTTTGCACCACCAAGTACAACGTAACGTTCCCGATGATGTCAAAGATTTCAGTAAAGGGCAAGGATATGGATTCACTTTATCAATGGCTTACCTCCAGGGAGCTTAATGGAGTTCTGGATGCCCCGGTTAAGTGGAACTTCCAGAAGTTCATGATAAACGAACAAGGACAAGTGGTTGATTATGCAGCTCCGGGCGACAAACCATTTGATGCTAAAATTGTTGACTGGATTGAAAAAAACTAAATTCACCAATTATATGTAGGGAGAAAAATTATGCCCCTGCAAAGATTTCACTTTTCAGAGACACTTTAATACTGCATAAGATGAACAAATATAAATGTACTGTTTGCGGCCATGTATACGATCCTGTAAATGGCGATGCCGACTCGGGAATTGCTCCCGGGACTGCTTTTCAGGATATCCCCGACGATTGGGTTTGCCCGATTTGTGGTGTTGGAAAAGAGGATTACATAAAGATGCCTTAGAAGAAACGTGTTTCGTAAAAATGGGAAACGCTGAAAAACCGGATTTTATAGTTACTTTTGATTGTTCAAAATTAACCATTCAATTATGGAAAAGAGCATCAGGGGAACCCGCACAGAAAAGAACCTGCTGAAAGCATTTGCAGGGGAATCACAAGCAAAAAACCGGTATACTTTTTTTGCAAAACAGGCAAAAAAAGAGGGATTTGAACAAATCGCCGCAATCTTTACCGAGACTGCTCTGAATGAGGAGTCACATGCCAAAAGCTTTTTCCGTTTCCTTGAGGGAGGCGCCATTGAAATCACGGCAGTTTATCCGGGTGGTATCATCGGTACTACCGCTGAGAACCTGAAAGCCGCTGCTGAAGGGGAGCATGAAGAATGGACGGAATTATATCCTGAATTCTCCAAAATTGCTGAAGAGGAAGGATTTCAAAAAGCTGCCATAGCATTTAAACTGATCGCTACGGTTGAAGAACATCATGAAAAACGTTATCGTAAATTGTTGAATAACCTTGAAAGAAACAAGGTCTTTGAAAAAGATGAAAAAACATACTGGATCTGCCGAAAATGCGGCTATGTCCATTACGGAATCAAAGCATTGCAAAACTGCCCGGCTTGCAACCATCCCATAGCCTATTTTGAGGTGATGCAGGAAAACTATTAATTGAGTGACAAATGACGAGTGACAAATGACGAGTGACAAGTGACGAGTGACAAGTGACAAGTGATTTTGGGATATAGTCATTCGTAATTATTAATTTTTAATTATTAATTGAAATTAGCCACGCGTTCACCAACCAACAACCAATCAATCAACCCATGGCAAAAAAGAGGAAATTCAGCAAAGAGGAGGTTCTTAAGGATTATAAATTAGCAAACGAGAGCCGTCAGGTTAGTTTACTTGGGCGGCGTGAGGTTCTAGGTGGAAGGGCTAACTTCGGGCTTTTCGGTGACGGGAAAGAGATTCCACAGATTGTGAAAGCTAAATTTTTTCAGGATGGCGACTGGCGTTCGGGTTACTATCGTGACCAGACATTCATGATGGCTGCGGGATTATCATCACTCGACATATTTTTTGCACAGTTATACGGGGACACTGATCTGACTCGTAATCCTGATAATGGCGGACGGTTGATGAACTCTCATTTTGCCACCCGAAGCCTCGACCAGAAAGGAGAATGGAAGGATCTCACCCGGCAGAAGAATTCTTCGGGGGATATTTCACCCACGGCAGGGCAGATGCCCCGGTTGCTTGGACTAGCCCTTGCTTCGAAAGTATTTCGCAATAGTCCCGAAATGTGGGATGCGGCTAAAAAATTCACTGTCAAGGGAAATGAAATTGCCTTTGGGATGATCGGCGATGCATCTACCTCCGAAGGCCATTTTTTTGAAACCATCAATGCAGCCGGGGTTTTGCAGGTGCCACTGGCGCTTTCAATATGGGACGATGGTTACGGGATTTCCGTTCCAAAGAAATACCAGACGACCAAAGAGGATATCTCGGCGCTGCTGAAAGGCTTTGTTGCTGATGAGCAGAAGCCCGGTATCCGCCTTTATACGGCCAATGGATGGGATTATGCAGCGTTGTATGATATGTATGAAGAAGGAATGGCGATCTGCAGAAAAGAGCAGGTGCCTGTAGTGTTTCATGTAACAGAGCTGACCCAGCCCCAGGGTCACTCCACTTCAGGTTCGCACGAACGCTACAAATCAGCAGAGCGTCTGGCCTGGGAAAAAGATCACGATTGTATTCCAAGGATGCGCGAATGGATTCTCGGCGAAAAAATTGCGACCGCCAAAGAGTTGGATGATATCGAAAACGGTGCAGTTATTGCTGCTAAAAGCGCCCGTGACAGGGGATGGAAAGCATTTCTTACCCCATTTAAAACTGAACGGGAACATCTTGTCAGTGTTGTAAAAACAACCCACTGCCCCTGCAAGAAACAGGCCCGCATCGACAAGATCGTGGCTGACCTCGAAGCCATTTCGGAGCCTATCCGAAAAGACATCATTTCAGCAGCTAAAAAAATCATGCGGGATGTATGTACCTCATGCAGCATGAAAAAGCCGATGAAAGCCGACCTCGATATCTGGATGGCCGAACAGCGTAAACTCAACGTAGCCCGCTACAGTTCTCATCTTTACAGTGAATCGGCACAGAGCGCCCTTAAGATTGCCGGTATCCCGCCGGTATTCAACGAAAACTCCCCTGTGGTAACCGGACGTGAAATTTTGAACGCCAACTATGACATTCTATTCAAAAACAACCCGCTGGCGCTGATCTTTGGAGAAGATGTCGGTAAGATCGGCGGTGTTAACCAAACGCTGGAAGGAATGCAGTTAAAGTACGGTGAAACGCGGATTTCAGATACCGGCATCCGCGAAGCCACTATTATCGGGCAGGGACTTGGGATGGCGTTACGCGGTTTACGCCCCATTGCTGAAATTCAATATTTCGACTATCTGCTCTATGGCCTGCAGGTGATGAGCGACGACCTTGCTACTACGCAATACCGCACCGTTGGCGGGCAAAAGGCACCCCTTATCATCAGCACCCGTGGCCACCGTCTTGTTGGAATCTGGCATTCAGGTTCCCCACTGAGCATGGTGATCAATTCCATCAGGGGCATCTATGTTATGGTTCCCCGTAACATGACTCAGGCAGCAGGATTTTACAACACCATGATGGCTTCAGATGATGCAGGACTGATTATCGAACCGCTTAATGGTTACCGCCTGAAGGAACAGATGCCGGCGAACATCGGGAACTACCGCATCCCGCTAGGCGCCCCTGAAGTATTGCAGGAGGGTTCCGATATTACCATCGTCACCTATGGATCATGTGTAAAGATCGCCCAGGAAGCTCTTCCTCAGATCATGGATTTTGGCATTTCTGTCGAACTGATCGATGTGCAGACCCTTCTCCCATTTGATATCAACCATGACATTCTGAAATCACTTAAAAAGACCAATAAGATCCTGTTTTTCGACGAAGATGGCAGCGGTGGCGCTACTGCATTCATGATGCAAAAGGTCATGGAAGACCAGGGCGGTTATCGATTCCTCGACGCTGAACCACGTACCCTCACAGCCAATGACCATCGACCGGCGTATACCAACGATGGCGATTACTTTTCCAACCCCAATGCCGAAGATGTGTTCGAAACTGTTTACGGCATGATGCATGAGTACAATCCCAACAGGTATCCAAGGATTTGGTGAAATGGTGAAATGGTGAGATGGTGTTAGCGTTAATAAAAACTGCTGATGGCTCCGACACGCTTTTCAGGCGCGATTTGAATCAACATTATCATTCCATCCATGGGGCTTTGCAGGAATCAAAGCATATTTTTATTGAAAACGGCTTCCTGTGTGCAATCGGGAAATTTCATCCCGGTATCGGCAACAGTGCTGGGTTCCTCAATATCCTTGAAATCGGTTTCGGTACCGGCCTAAATGCCTTCCTGACCCTGGCAGAGGCTGAAAAATATGGAATCAGTGTACACTATACTGCCATTGAGCCATTTCCGCTGGAAATGAACTACTGGCAAGCGCTGAACTACCCGCATCTGTTCGGTTCAGCTGATTATTCGCACCTCTTTGCGAAACTGCACCTTGCAAACTGGAACGTACCTGAAGAGATCTCCCCGCATTTCACGCTTGAAAAGATCCATGGCACAATCGAAACGTATCTGCCTCCACCTGGTTCGTCCGACCTCGTATATTTTGATGCGTTTGGTCCGGATGCCCAGCCGGAACTCTGGACTGAGCAAATATTCCATCAGCTCTGCTACGGAATGTCAACGTCGGGTATATTGGTGACCTATTCCGTAAAGGGTATTGTAGTAAGGGCGTTGCATGCAGCAGGATTCAGTACCGAAAAATTACCCGGTCCTCCAGGGAAAAGGCATGTACTGCGCGCAACGAAAAAATGAATGGCTGCAACCATTTTGCGGAAAATTGCCATAAACCCCAGTCACCTCCGCAGGTTTTTTTCTCAGGCAGCATCTAAAATGTAAACAGAGAATGGGCGCATCGCAGGAAATAATTAAACTCATGGAAGGAGACGAACAAACCTTCCGGCAACTGGTTGACAAGCATCGCGATCGTGTGTTCAATACCGCCCTTGGCATACTGCAACATTATGAAAACGCCCAAGACGTGACCCAGGATGTTTTCGTGGAGGTTTTCCGCTCGATTGACCGTTTCAGAGGCGATTGCAGCATTTCTACCTGGATATACCGCATTACGGTGCAGAAATCGTTGGAATATATACTCACAGGTAACCGCAGTAAGCGTTCCGGAATAACTTTCAGCCTTTTCGGTAAGGAGGATCGGGTAAATGTGGCGGCAGATTCCCAATTCTATCACCCAGGCATCCGGCTGGAAAACAAGGAGCGCGCAGCCATCTTGTTCCATGCTATTTCAGCGTTACCGTTGAACCAGCGCACTGCTTTCATCCTGCACAAAGTGGAAGGACTTTCACACACGGAAATTGCCGGTATCATGGAAAACTCCGTTTCATCTGTCGAATCGCTGATCGTCAGAGCTCTCAGGAAACTCAGGGTGCTACTTTCGGATTATTATGAAAAAAATGAGTGTTGACCGCAGGATTTTAATTCTGATAACATCAAACAAATATGCAAACAAAAGAAACCTGGATCGATGAAACATTGAATTCGCTGGACGGAATCCGGCGAGCTCCTGCTGATCCTGATCTCTACCTGAAAGTACAGGCAAGGGCGATTCTTCCGGGAAAAACAACATCCGGGTTGTGGAGGACCAACTACTGGCCCATCGCAGCCGGACTTGCATTCCTGATAACACTGAACATTTTTGGTACTTTGTATTACCAGCAAGGTCAAACCTCATCACTGGAAGTTCCTACTGCAGTTGCAACCGATTATCTTTCTTACTTAAGCCCCATTAACCTCTGATCCAATGAATAACATTCGTTTTTATAAAGTCGTAATCATAATCCTGGTACTGGTCAATGTGAGCACGCTTATTTTTTTGTGGTTCGGAAAACCCCGAACTGCAAGAGTCCCTGTTCCCGGCCATGCGTCCGAATTTCTCATCCGCGAACTTATGCTGACGCCCATGCAACAGGATGAATTCGGGAAGCTCAGTGACGAAAACCATGAAAGGATGAGAATCCTTCAGGAACAGGATCGTAAATTGCATTACCGTTTTTTCGAAACGCTTTTTCTTCCCAACGCGGATACTTCAATTGCGAAAATATTTGCCGATTCCATAATAGATCTTCGGATGCAGATGGAGCTCCTCACATTTGAACATTTCCGTCAAATCAAACAAATGCTTACGGAGGAACAGAAACATAATTTCCATCGGGTTTTTCGGCAGGCCATCGAATGTGTGATGCCTCCGCTACCACCACCACCGCCGCAGTCGCCACCACCACCACCACCACCACCTCCACTACCGGACAAACCGTCAAAATAAATTTCCTAATGACCTGCAATAATTAATGTTACCAACAAAACCAACTCGTATGAAAACTGAAAGAAATATCGTAAAGGCAATCATGATGACAATCTTGTTCAGCATGATGATTACATCGCTGTATGCCCAGAAACCGAACAAAGAGAATCGCTCTGATGGTGTAAGCCAGGAACAGGCACTTCCAATGCCTCCCAGTGCACCCATTCCCCCGCCACCGCCTCCTCCGCCGCCTGTTGTTGACAATCCTGAAATGCAGGCTCCTCCTCAACTTGACCTGCCCGGTCTCTCCGATGAACAACGGGATAAGATCCACCAGGCCAGCCTTGAACATATGAAAGCGATGACTCCTTTTCACAATCAGATCCGGGAAAAAAAGGCACGGCTTCAAACGATTCTTACAACCTCGCCTTTTGATGCTAAAACAGCAGAGCAGGTTGCAGAAGAGTTGGGAAAGATTGAAACCGGAATGTTAAAGGAAATGATCCGTCACGACCAGATATTGCGAAACCTGCTCACTCCACAGCAACAGGTGGTATTTGATTCCCGCCCCAAACCGTTTCTTCGCAGGGGAAAGTAACACGTTGCTTGGGATAATGTATAAGGCTGCCTCCTTACTTGGGAGACAGCCTTTTTACTTTTTCGCCGGTAGGGGAAAAGCTGAATTCCAGTTTACAGAATTTGATTTTTTTCTGATTGAGCGCAATCATGCCAGTGATGGATTTGGTCAGCAATCAGCCACGAAGTGGCAAAATATCAATAACCGTGGGTGAAGCCCACGGTTGTTGCAAATCACGCTCAACTTTAGCCCTGAAAGGGCGGTATATTGCTGCTACAGTGAAATATATCGCCCTTTCAGGGCTCAGGTTTGGATTGTAGCATGATTTCCGTGGGCTTCACCCACGGTTAATAATATTACGCGCTTTCAGCGCTGATTTTTTTTAACCGGTCTTTTAGTAATTTCAGCTTTTTACTGGTATGATTGTGCTTCAATCAGTTTTTTTTAGTCCAATATCATAATTTTGCCCCATCTTTCTATAAAAGTTACTGTTGTCAAAAAATAGTCTAAATGACTTTTTTCATCAGCTTGTTGGGGTTTTTGTAACATCGTGGTCAATCACAGAAGTTTTGAACAATGTGTCGACCTTTTGATAATTCAGCGATAGAGCATCAGAATATTTCACATTTTTGTTAAAAACTGAAACCATGCTGGAAAACTATAACATTGAAAACATCCTGTTCCTGGATATCGAAACCGTGCCGCAATATTCAACCTATGAACAGCTTCCGATGAATTTTACTGCGCTATGGGAAAAGAAGTCCGGTCAGCTTTCACGAATCGAAAAATTTAGCACGGATGGCATGCTGAAGCCTGATGAGGTTTACAGCCGGGCGGGAATCTATGCCGAATTCGGTAAAATCGTTTGCATTTCTACAGGGATTTTGCGCAGTGGAACACTTTGGATCAAATCATTTTTTGGCGATGATGAAAAAGATCTGCTCATCAGTTTCAACGATATGCTTAACAAAGCCAGAGATAAAGGCATCAGCTACCTTTGTGCGCACAATGGTAAGGAATTTGACTATCCGTATCTTATCCGGCGGATGCTGATCAATGGTTTGGAAGTGCCTGCCATCCTTGATCTTTCAGGGAAGAAACCCTGGGAAGTGAATCATCTCGACACAATGGAATTGTGGAAGTTTGGAGACTATAAGAATTATACTTCGCTTGAATTGCTGGCCACCGTTTTTGGCATTCCCACCCCGAAAGACGACATAAAAGGGAGCGATGTGGCTCGGGTTTACTGGCAGGAACATGATATTCCCCGCATTGTCACATACTGTCAGAAAGATGTGACAACCATCGTGAACCTGCTCTTACGATTTAAAGGCAAGCCCATGATTGGGGAAGATTCCATTCAGATCGTCGGAATATGATTATCTATTGGATGTTGTCTCAAAAGCCATTTTTTACCGCTAAGACGCTAAGACGCGAAAAATAAATTTATTGATTTTCAATTATTTGCGCCTTTGCGTCTTCGCGGTGAAGAAAGAATTTCAGGCTTTTGAGACAGCCTGTCTTGAGTTTGGCAGTTGGCTTTAGTCAACCATCTGCGATGAAAAGGAGTTTTCGGAGTGGACTCAAATTAGAAAATATACATCAGTTTATATCAAGTATTATCTGGTGTTAACTCAATACAATTCACAATTTCAGCTAATTTTGCCGGCAAATTGTGCTATGGCAGTCAATCAGTTCAACATCAGGGTTTACGGATTTCTCCTTGACGAAGGCAGTGTTCTTGTTACCGATGAATTCAGGCTTGGAATTTACATGACCAAGTTTCCTGGTGGAGGACTTCAATTTGGTGAAGGTACGATTGACTGCCTGAAACGTGAATTTATGGAGGAACTGAACACCCCGATTGAAATCATTTCACATTTTTATACAACTGACTTCTATCAGCCTACCACCCTTCTCCCATCTGATATGCAGCTTTTTAATATTTACTACCGGGTGAAAGCCGAAAAACCTTATCGTTTTCAAACCACGCTTAAAAAAAATGATATCCCTCCATTTGATGGGGCACAAAGTTTCCGGTGGGTGAGACTTGATGAACTGAATGAGGAGATTTTCACTTTTCCGATTGATAGGTTTATTGTTGGTATGCTGGTGAGCGGGTGAGGGGGTAAACAGGTGAACGGGTGAACGGGTGAGCGGGTGAACGGGTGAATGGGTGAGCGGGTGAACGGGTGAGCGGGTGAACGGGTAAACGGGTAGACGGGTGAACGGGTGAACGGGTGAACTGGTGAGCGGGTGAACTGGTGAGCGGGTGAACGGGTAAACGGGTAAACGGGTGAACGGGTAAACGGGTAAACGGGTGAACGGGTGGACTTAAGTTAACCAGGATGTGCAAGTTTGTTAACTTTGAAGAAAATTAATGACATTATTTTCATGATAAAATCTATTGTTTCATGGGGACTACTGATCCTGCTTTTTTGTTCCTCGTGTCAGCATCAATCGCGAAACCGGGCTGTTGTTCATGGAAAATTAGCAGATGCTAAAGGGTTAACACTGGTACTCCAGGAGCTGGATACGAAGGAGATTCATTCTATGGATTCAATTGTTGCCGACCCAAGTGGGGAGTTCAATTTCATCCCGGTTATCCTGGAATCGGGATTCTGGCTCATAAAGGCGCCTACCGGAAAAATCCTGGTGCTACCGCTGAATGCCGGCGACAAGGTTGAATTAACCGGCAGCGCCCGTGACTTCCCCGACAATGTTATTGTAAATGGCCCGCAGGATGCCATGTTATTAAACGAGTTCTATCGCTTCACCCGGAAAAATGAGCGCGAAGTTGATTCACTCGAAATGTTGCTTATTGACAGGCAGGATAGTGCCGCGTATTTCGAACTGACACAAAAAGTTGACTCATCCTTCCGGCAGATCTGGGAACGGCAAAGATCTTCTGAAATGGCCTTTATCGCTAAAAATCCCCATTCACTTGCTTCCCTGATCGTATTGAACTATTCATTCGGTATGAGCCCGGTACTCAGTCCTGAAAAGGACTTTGTGTACTATCAAAAGCTGGAATCAACCCTGTACAGGCAATTTCCTGAGAACAAACATGTGAAATTCCATCACCAGCGGGTGTTGGAATTCCAACGCAAAGCGTCCATAAGAAGGCAACAGACCCCGGCTCATTGAACATTTTTCCGTAAATTGCCCCAAATTTCATACATGCGCCATAAGATTTATTTTGCCTCTGATTTTCACCTGGGGATACCTGATCACACAACCAGTCTTGAGCGGGAAAAGAAACTTGTAGCCTGGCTTGAGATGGCGCGTGCCGATGCTGCCGAAATTTTCCTGATGGGCGACCTGTTTGATTTCTGGTTTGAATACAAAACAGCCATCCCACGCGGATATGCCAGACTTTTAGGGAAACTTGCAGAGATTACAGATTCCGGTATTCCCGTTCATCTATTCCGGGGTAATCACGATATGTGGGCTTTTGATTACCTGACCAAAGAATTGAATATTCAGCTTCACCGCGACCCTGAATTTCGTGAATTCAATGGCAGACACTTTTATCTGGCACATGGTGACGGACTCGGCCCAGGCGATAAAGGATATAAATTCATCAAGAAAGTATTTGCAAATCCGTTCAATCAGTGGTTATTCCGCCAGTTGCATCCCGATTTCGGGATCAGAATGGCGCTCTTTTGGTCGCGAAAAAGCCGGAGTGCAAGCATCGAAAAGGAGAAGAAGGAGCAGGATATTACACTTAAACTCATTCAACAGCGTATAACCAAACATTCAACGGAGCTGCTGAAACTCCATCCTGAACTGGATTTCCTGATTTATGGCCATTATCACTATCCGCTTGATACCCCTCTAGCAGGCAATGCAAGACAAATCGTGCTTGGCGATTGGATAACGCATTTTACATACGCCCTGTTCGACGGAAAAGACCTGGAATTGCGGGTTTTTGACCGGTAGAGGTTGTCTTAAAAGCCATTTTTCACCGCAAAGTCGCAAAGACGCGAAAAACAACTTTATTGATTTTCAATTCTTTGGGCCTTTGCGTCTTCATGGTGAAGAAAGAATTTCAGACTTTTGGGACAGCCTGTACTTATCGACAACAAAAAAGGTGGCCTCTGTAAATTGAAACCACCTGTTTTAAAAAGAAGAATGTTTAATTACTCCGGATGGATTGCTTCAACCGGGCATACATCGGCGCAAGCGCCACAATCGGTGCAAACTTCCGGATCAATTTTGTAGATATCACCTTCGGCAATAGCTTCAACCGGGCATTCATCAATGCATGTTCCGCAAGCAGTGCAATCATCATTAATTTTATAAGCCATGACTTATTGAGTTTAAGTCCTGTATTTTTCAGGACGAGTTAATAAAGCGTTTTTCATGGCAAAGATAAAACTTTTCCGCAATATTGACTATTTCACAACATTTTTTGGCTTTAAGTTTTGAGTTTTGTACTTTGCCTTTTGAGTTTATTGAGTAACTTTGCTGAACTAAACTCAATGAAGCTATGGCTAAGAAAAAAAGACCTGTTATTGAACGTGAAGAGGTTGTTGTGAAATTCGTCGGCGACTCAGGCGACGGCATGCAACTCACCGGCAGCATGTTTTCGGATGTGGCTGCCCTTGTTGGAAACGACCTCGCTACATTTCCTGATTTTCCTGCCGAAATCCGCGCTCCCCAAAACACCGTGGCCGGTGTTTCCGGATTCCAGGTACACATGGGCAGTTCGAAAATTTTTACAACCGGCGATTTGGTCGATGTGCTTGTTGCCATGAATCCTGCATCCCTCCGGGCGAATCTGAAGTGGGCAAAAAAAGGTGCTACCATTCTCACCGATACCGATGCTTACGATGACAAAACTATCGAAAAGGCAGGCTACAAGAAGCATCCTTTCTTCGACAACTCCCTTGATGGCTTTAATATGATCAAGGCTCCCATAACCACACTTACAAAAGAAAGCCTGAAAGAACTCGGGATAGATAACAAAATTGCAGAACGCAGCAAAAACATGTTTGCCCTTGGCATGCTTTATTATATTTTCAACCGTGATCTGAAACCCTCTTTCAAATATTTTGAACAAAAATTCAAGAAAAAGCCTGAACTGATCGAAATCAACAAAATTGTTCTTCAGTCGGGATACAATTACGCAGACACGATCGAAGCCCTTGAATCGGTAATTCAGGTTTCACCGGCCAACATGCAAAAAGGCCGTTACCGCAATATCACCGGCAACGTTGCCACTGCATGGGGATTGCTTGCTGCTTCCGAAAAATCCGGACGCCCGCTGTTCCTTGGTTCTTACCCCATCACTCCGGCAACTGAAATTCTGATGGAGCTTGCAAAACATAAATCATTGGGTGCAAAAGTTTTTCAGGCAGAAGATGAAATCGCCGGGATATGCTCTGCAATTGGCGCATCCTTTACCGGTGCTCTGGCATGTACCACCACATCAGGACCTGGTCTTTCGCTGAAGAGCGAAGCTATCGGCCTCGCCGTGATCACTGAATTGCCTTTGGTGATCGTCAATGTTCAACGTGGCGGTCCATCAACAGGATTGCCTACAAAATCAGAACAGAGTGACTTGTACCAGGCATTGTTTGGACGCAATGGCGAATGCCCTGTGATCGTTGTTGCCGCATCAACATCCGAAAATTGCTTTTACTATGCTTATATGACCGCGAAACTGTCGATGGAACACATGACACCCGCGATTCTGCTCACCGATGGCTATCTTGGCTTTGGTTCGGCTTTGTTCCGTATTCCGAAGATGGCCGATATGCCTGCAATCAACCCGCCAATTGCTCAACCCAACGATCCCGATTTCAAACCATACAGGCGCGATCCTGAAACCTTCGTCAGGCAATGGGCTATCCCGGGAACAGAAGGCCTGCGCCACCGCATTGGCGGCCTCGAAAAAGAGAATATTACCGGTGTCGTGTCAACCGATCCGATGAACCACCAGATCATGACTAACCTCCGGGCGCAAAAGGTTGAAAAGGTGGCAGATTTTATTCCTGAACAGGATATTGATGGTCCGGCAGAAGGTGAGTTACTGGTAGTAAGCTGGGGTGGCACCTTTGGCGCCGTTCATTCAGCTGTAAGCCAGATGCAGAAGGAAGGCAGAAATATCAGCCATGCCCATTTCCATTACATCATGCCACTTCCGAAGAATACGGAAAAGGTGCTGAAAGGCTTTAAAAAAATTGTGGTTTGTGAACTCAACAGCGGTCAATTTGTGAATTACCTCCGTATGAAGTTCCCGATGCCCAACATCTCTCAATTCAACAAGGTGCAGGGATTGCCTTTCATGATCAACGAGTTAACAGATAAGTTTAACCAACTTTTGGAGGAAAAATAAGATGGATTTCATAAATATGACTGTTGAACGTACCAATGTTCAACTCAGCAAAGCAGATTTTGAAAGTGACCAGATGGTAAAATGGTGCCCGGGATGCGGAGGCCATGCCATTCTTAGCGCCGTGGAACGTGTATTCCCCAAAATAGGTTATCGCAAGGAAAATTTCTGTATGGTGTCCGGTATCGGATGTTCATCCCGGTTTCCCTATTATGTGAACACTTATGGCATCCATGGCATCCATGGACGTGCCGCAGCTATATCCACAGGTGTGAAAATTGCCAACCCCCGCCTGAGCGTATGGACGGTCACCGGCGATGGAGATTCACTGGCAATCGGCGGAAATCATTTCATCCACGTGATCCGCCGCAATGTTGACCTGAATATCCTGTTGTTCAACAACCAGATATATGGACTTACCAAGGGACAATTTTCACCTACTACCCCGATGGGCAAGGTCACCAAAACCTCGCCCATGGGAACCATTGAGCACCCTTTCAACATCGGTGAACTTGTGATGGGCGCCCAGGGCACCTTCTTTGCCCGCGTTCCTGATAACAACATCGCCTTGATGACCGAATGCATGTTCGAAGCTGCAAAACACGATGGAACCTCTGTGACCGAGATCATGGAGAACTGCATCATTTTTGCGGATAAGGCCCATGCCCCTGTAACCGGCAAAGATGTGAAAGACGAAACCATGCTTATCCTTAAAAACGGAGCACCGATGGTTTTCGGCAAAAACAACGAAAAGGGTCTTATCCTGAAAGATACCATGCTGGAAGTGGTTGAAATTGGGAAAAATGGCATTGGCATTGATGATATCCTCGTTCATGACCAGTACAGCCAGGATCCCGGAATACAGCTCATGCTTGCCAAACTGGCACCACCTCATTTTCCGATGGTTTTTGGTGTGATCCGTTCGGCCATGTATCCCACCTATGATGATCTCGTGGAAGAACAGATTAAATATGCAAGGGAAACTTCTAAGATCAAGAATGTAGATGATTTGTTGAATTCGGGAGATACCTGGGAGATTTGAGGGACAAGGGAACGGGTGAACGGGTGAACGGGTGAACGGGTGA
>CAIYES010000374.1 GCA_903925275.1 uncultured Bacteroidales bacterium | reverse complement strand
GTTATATTTAATTAACAATAATTAACGCTGTGTTCAAATCAACAACTAAAAAAATAGTCAATATTTGGGCCAATTAAATTTTAAAAAATTATGACAACAAAATTTATCATATCCACACAACTGTTTACCCCCTTTCTTAATCATATATATTGATGCAGAAAAAATTAATATACATAATGCTGTTATTTATGTTTCTTTCCGCTTGTAACGGGAATAAAGTAAGTATTGTCACGTATAACCTGAAAAGAACCGATTACATCGAGGCAATTGATGCTACAGGAACGATACAGGCAGTTAACAACGTTATGATCATGTCGCCGAGGATCAACTCGTCCGGTATGTCAGTGGCCTACCTTGCCAAAGAGGGACAGCATGTAAAAAAGGGAGATACCATCTGCATTCTCGAAGCACCCGAACTCGTGTACAACCTTGAGACATTTAATGTTGAGCTCGAAAAGATGGAGGCCGACATGAAAAAGCTGGTCGCCGACAATGCCATGGAAAACGCGGTTTTAAATGCGCAGGTCCAAACCAATAAGGCACAGATTGCCATCACCATGCTTGATTCGATTCAACTGAAATTTGTCCCCTCCATCAGACAACAACTGATCTCGCTTGATATGGAAAAGGTGAATGTTGAAAAAAAGAAACTTCAAAAAAAGGTTGTTGCCCAACAGCGGATAGACAAATCGGAGCTTACACAGTTGAATTCCCGTATCATGATGCAAAAAAACCGCATCAAGGTTTTTCAGGACCAGGTCAATTCACTCACCCTTAAGGCACCCGATGATGGGATTGTAATTCATTACGAAGCCCCATTGATGTATTTTATGGGTAACGGGGTCGGGACCATGGGTGGTAAGATTGAGGAAAAAAGCAGTGTTTTCAGCAATTCGCCATTGCTACAGTTTCCGGACATGAACCAGATGCAGGTATCGATAGATGTTCCGGAAGCTGAATACAAAAGGATCCAGAACAACCAAAATGTACTGATCAGTGTGGATGCTGCTGACAATCTTCATACTACAGGAAAAATAAAAAGGAAATCCCTTGCGGGAAAGAACAATGGAGAGAAATCTGCAATCAAGAGCTATGAGGTGGTCATCAGCGTTGACAGTTGTCACCTTAAAATGAAGCCAGGCCTAAGTGCGACCTGCCGGATAATTGTTGACCAGGTGAAAGATACCATCGTTGTACCATCGGCAGCTATCTTTAGCAGGGACAGCCTGAAAATTGTTTATGTGGCAGCCGATGACAAATTTATGCCCGTTGTTGTTGAGACCGGCCTGTCCAACAATTCGCGCAGCATCATCTCAAAAGGACTTTCGGGAAACGAGACCATTGCCCTGATGGAGCCACCCTACAATCGTATCATAAGAGGGGTGAAATCCACAGATGGCAAAAACAATACTCCAAGTTTGGCCAAGCAAGATTCAATCCAAAAAAAATCGGCAATTAAAAATTAACATATCTTTCTAACACACTGAAAAACAGTTATAATATTATCTGATAATGAACAAAAATATTATTCTTTTTATTTTTCTGGGCCTTGCTGCCTGCCAGGGGAAAGTGGTCCAGGACGTTCAGACGACATTTGTTAAACGGGGCACCTTCACCGAGGAACTAACCGAGGAGGGCACGGTGCGCTCAGTGAATTCAGTCAGTATCAACGCGCCTAACATCTCGTACCGTTATGGAAGCCTTAAAATCACAAACATGGTAACCGACGGCAAAGAGGTAAACAAAGGGGATACTG
>CAIYES010000373.1 GCA_903925275.1 uncultured Bacteroidales bacterium | reverse complement strand
GAATCGGTAAAGGTGAATGTCATAGCACCTACGAAACCGGCCGCAAAGATGGTCCACATGCGGCTGTTGGTCATTTCACCGTCAGCAGCAACGATTTTGCGTGCAAACATGGTGATCACCCAAAACAGGAAAAGAATGGTAAATGCGCTGCATAAAGCCGACATGGCATTCATCATCATGGCCACTTTAGAGACATCCCCGAAGGAAAACAATGAGAAGATCCTGCCGATCAGCTGTAATGTGGGTGCTCCCGGCGGATGGCCGATTTGGAGCTTATAGGTTGTTGAAATAAATTCACCCGGATCCCACCAGCTGGCAGTAGGTTCTATGGTAAGCAAAAACACAACTGCTGCAATAACGAAGGTAATCCAGCCAATGATAGTGTTCAGTCTCTGGTATTTATTCATGTAATAAAAGTTGAATGGGCTGCGAAGGTACAAAAATTGCCCTAATGATAAAAAATTGCTACTTTTGCACCCGATTTTCAGATAGTGAAATTGTGAAATTGTGAGTTGGTGATTCGAAATTCAACATTCAATATTCGTTATTCGAAATTCAACTGTCCCATGGTGTAATGGCAGCACTAGAGATTTTGGTTCTCTTGGTCTAGGTTCGAATCCTGGTGGGACAACTCAAACAATAGCTAAATGCCTGTATTTCTTGTAGATACAGGCATTTTCTTTTTTTGGTCATATTTTGTTGACTCGTCCCGAAAGCTTTTGTATATTTGCTTAGGGCATCCAAATTCAGTGACCAAAATACAACCATCATGGAAACGACCAAAGCCTACGAGAAACTGGGACTGGCTCAGTATGGCGCGTTATGGCATTGCTTATCTGCACGCAATTACCACGTATAAGAACGGCGGCAAGACAATGACGAATCTCGGTCCTCTGGGGCAGTTAAACGGCCTTACTTTGTTCAACCAGCATCATCTTTTCGGTGCGGTGATCAACGCAACAACAGGCGCCCCTTATCCAACAGATCTTTCAAACAGACGTTCCTTATTTTTTGACCTGCGTTATGCTTTCGAGAATTTTTCGACCCTTGCTCAGATATCTGATTATATGAAGGATACGAAGAAACTCTATTTGTACAATCATTCGATTTTGTTAGCCGATCCGGCAACTGCAGGCGTCGTAGAAAATCAGGTAAACAATAGAAAAGATGACGGAGCCCCGGGAAATCGCAGTTTCAGAACAGAGTCATCCTTGCTGAACGACAGCTTAACTCAGGCTCAAACCTGGGGTATTCCCGGTATTTTTGCAGCTGTTAACGATTTTCGCCTGCCGAACAATTCCTGGGATAAAAACAACCTTGAAAACACAACACGCTGGACCTCTTTCAGAAACAAATATGCGGGCGTTACTTCAGGCCAGCGTGTTGATATTGAAATGCTGAAATCCATTACAGGATATCCGGGAGATAATAGCAGCGGTAAAATGACTGAGGGAGCGATTTTCACATCCGAAATGCAGCAATTGTCGGATTCAACCTATCCTATACCTGCATTGGTTGCCGGTGCCAGCTTACCGGGATTTTCGAAGGCTTATACAACAATGCAGTCTGTAATAATGGATATGAAAACCATGGAACTATGGATCCACTTTGTTCCGCCAACTTACTTTGGGGAAAAACCTCCATTACGTCCAACCTATCAGAAAATTCCG
>CAIYES010000372.1 GCA_903925275.1 uncultured Bacteroidales bacterium | reverse complement strand
TTTAATCCCGATTTTTCGAAATATAGTGTTATTGTTATCGACTACAACGGCGATTCCTGGTCTGAAAAAACCAAGGCCGCCTTTGTTGATTATGTCAATAAAGGTGGTGGTGTGGTAATCTACCATGCAGGAGATAATACTTTTCCCGAATGGAAAGAGTTTAACCTGATGATTGGCTTGGGAGGTTGGGGAAACCGGACAGAAAAAGACGGACCATATATGTATTACCGCCATGATTCGTTAATCGTTGACTCCTCTGCAGGCAGGGGTGGCAACCATGGTAAAAGACATGAATTTGAAATGATTAACCGTAATACAGAACATCCGATAACCAAAGGATTACCTAAACGATGGATTCATGGTGCCGATGAATTATATGCTCAGTTACGCGGACCGGGTAAAAATATGGAGATCCTCGCAACTGCGTATTCTGATACTGCTAAAGGTGGCACTGGGCGTGATGAACCATTGTTAATGGCTCTCAGCTATGGTAAAGGGCGAATATTCCATACCGCTTTGGGACACGCCGATGAAGATGGCGGTCCTGCCCTGCAGTGTGTTGGATTTATTACTACTTTCCAACGTGGTGCAGAATGGGCTGCTTCCGGTAAAGTAACCCAGAAAGTACCATACGATTTCCCAACTATGACAGGTTCATCATTAAGGCCGGACTTTAAAGAGCTGACTCTCGAAGGTGATCTTGCAAAAATTGCCCAGTATGATATTACCAAAAGCACCAAGTTCTTCTCGGATTTGCAAAGCCGTATTCGATACGAGGCAAAAACTCCTGCAGAATATCAGGCATTTGAAAAACAGATGATTAAAGTACTTGAAAGTGCCGATGCTTCTGATGACGGGAAAAAATTGCTTCTGCGCGAAATCAGCTGGATGGGTTCAGATTTAAGTATTCCGGTCATCAAAGAACTTGCCAAAAACGATAAGCTAAAGGATGTTGCCGAATATGCTCTGGCTCGGTTGCAGCCTGCAAAATAGATCGTTACATTAACCGCATTAGCGGTAAGTGAATTGCATCTAACCACTGGAAAAGATAAAATGTTGCCTTTTGCATCTTTGCGGCTTTGCGTGAGATAAAAAAAATCACGCAAAGCCGCAAAGTCGCAAAGTTTATGAATCGTTAAATCAGGAATCTTATCGTTCCAAAATCTGATAAAATGACCAAACTCAACAGACGGGATTTTATTAAACTTACCTCCACAATTGGTGCCGGTGCAATCGCGGTGCCAACAATCATTTCAGCATGTGCCCGAGGGAAAAACGGACATGTCGCCCCTTCAGACAGGGTCAACCTGATGTTTATCGGCTCCGGAAACCAGGCCATGAATGATATCAAGGATTTTATTACAGACAAGCGGGTTCAGATCACCGGTATTTGTGATGTTAACAAACAAAGCATTGGCTACTGGAATGGAAAAATTGGAGGCCGGGAAATTGGAATTAACCTTGTAGACGGATATTATTCTCAGCTTATTGGGAAAAAGTATAAAGGTTGCAGGGGATTCGAGGATTTCAGGGAAGTGATTGCCCGGAGCGATGTTGACGCTGTTGAAGTAGTCCTACCTGACCACTGGCATTCCATTCCCGTATTAATGGCGGCAAAAGCAGGAAAAG
>CAIYES010000371.1 GCA_903925275.1 uncultured Bacteroidales bacterium | reverse complement strand
CATGCTGGGTGGTTTTGGTTTATGCGGGATCCCCGAAAATTGCATCGCCGCATTGGCTGCGGCTGATATTTCAGGCCTGACTTGTATTTCGAACAATGCCGGAGTCGATGGATTCGGACTCGGGATGTTGCTCCGTCGCCATCAGATTAAAAAGATGATCTCTTCCTATGTTGGTGAGAACAAGGAATTTGAGCGACAGTTGTTAAGCGGTGAGCTGGAGGTTGAACTTTTACCTCAGGGAACACTTGCTGAGCGCATCAGGGCAGGTGGTGCGGGAATACCTGCTTTTTTTGTTCCTGCCGGCTATGGTACCGAGGTTGCCCTGGGTAAACCAGTCCGTGAATTTGATGGAAAAATGTATCTGGAGGAACGCTGGTTAAAAGCCGACTTTGCCATCGTCAAAGCCTGGAAAGGCGACACGCACGGCAACCTGATCTACCGGTATACTGCCAATAACTTCAACCAGGCTATGGCCACGGCCGGAAGGATCACCATTGCAGAGGTGGAGGAGCTGGTCCCGGCCGGAACGCTTGATCCGAATCATATTCATACCCCCGGGGTATTTGTTCAGCGGATATTCCAGGGAACCAATTATGAAAAACGGATTGAATTTGCAACAACGAGATAGGAGTGACGAATAACTAGTGACAAGTGACAAGTGACGAATGACAAATAAATTTTAATTTTCATTGTATGTCCTTAGATAAAAACGGAATAGCAAAAAGGATTGCCCGCGAGTTACACGATGGCTATTATGTCAACCTGGGAATTGGAATTCCTACCCTGGTAGCCAATTATATCCCTACAGGAATGCAAATTGTGCTGCAATCTGAAAACGGACTGCTGGGTATCGGACCTTTCCCTGGTCAAAACGAGATTGACCCGGATCTTATCAATGCGGGAAAACAAACAATTACGGCAGTTCAGGGAGCAGCATTTTTTGATTCAGCAACGAGCTTTGCCATGATTCGTGGGGGACATATTGATCTCACGGTTCTCGGAGCTTTTGAAGTTTCGGAAACCGGAGATATCGCCTCCTGGAAAATACCGAATAAACTCGTAAAGGGCATGGGTGGAGCCATGGACCTGGTAGCATCGGCCAAAAATATCATAGTGGCCATGATGCATACCAATCCGCAGGGAGAGTCCAAATTGCTGAAGAAATGTACGTTGCCGCTGACTGGTGTTGGTGTTGTAAAACGAATCGTTTCCGACCTGGCCGTTCTAGATGTCACCCCGCAAGGCTTTAAACTCATAGAACGTGCACCAGGTGTATCTGTACAGGAGATCATCAATGCCACCGAAGGAAAGTTGATCGTGGAAGGAGAAATTCCCGAAATTGAACTATAATGGTTTTAACAACGACCAACAAATATTGAATTTCACCATTTCACCATTTCACCATTTAGATATGTCTCATTATTTTTCCCTCGGCCAGATACCCCGCAAACGGCATGTCGTTTTTCGTAAACCCGACGGAAGCCTTTATGCAGAACAACTGGTCTCAACGGAGGGATTTTCAGATGCATATTCTTTGGTGTATCATTGTCATCCGCCTACTATGGTGACAAAGATTGAGGAGGCCTATACCGTTGCCCCAAAAATTGCCGATCCGATGAATATGCAGCACCGCCTCTTCAGGGGTTTTGATGTGGCTCCTGCTGATGATTACCTCGAAAGCCGGATTCCGGTACTGGTCAACAACGACTGTCAGATTAGCCTGGCCGCTCCGTGCAAATCAATGAAAGATTACTATTTTAAGAATTCCGGTGCCGATGAATTGATCTTTGTTCACCGCGGAGATGGGATTCTGAAGACCATGTATGGCAATATCCCCTTTAGTTACGGCGACCACCTGATCGTGCCACGCGGGGTAGTTTATCAGATGGAATTCACCACTTCAGATAACCGCCTCTTTATCGTCGAATCTTTTGCCCCGCTGCGTTTTCCAAAACGTTATGTAAACAAATACGGGCAATTGCTTGAGCATGCCCCTTACTGCGAACGGGATATTCGCAAACCCGGGGTGTTGGAAACACATGAGGAAACAGGAGATTTTCTGGTAAAAATCAAACGTGAAGATATGATATGGCCTTACCATTATGCAAGCCACCCTTTTGATCTCATCGGATGGGATGGGTTTCACTATCCCTATGCCTTATCAATACATGATTTTGAACCAATTACCGGCCGGTTGCATCAACCACCGCCCGTTCATCAGACATTTGAAACACCTGCTTTCGTGGTTTGTGCCTTTGTACCGAGGCTTTACGATTACCATCCCGATTCTATCCCAACGCCATACAACCATAGCAATGTCGATTCCGACGAAGTGCTTTACTACGTAGATGGCGATTTTATGAGCCGGAACAATATCAAGGCTGGAAACATCACCCTGCACCCCACCGGCATCGTGCATGGACCTCATCCGGGAGCCGTGGAAAGGAGTATTGGTGCAAAGGAAACAAAAGAACTTGCTTTGATGGTCGACACCTTCCGGCCATTGAAAATTACAGAGCAAGCGTTTGCCATTGAGGAGCCTGAATATTACCGGTCGTGGCTCTGAAAATGAATGCAAGCAATGCAAGCAATGCAGACAATGCTAGCAATGCAGAAAAATTTTATAATTAAAGAATCATCACATTATCACACTAGCACACTAGCATATTATCACATTATCACATTAGCACATTATCACATTATCACACTAGCACATTAAAAAACCATGAATCCTCCCAACGATTTTTTACCGATTAACGGTACCGATTATGTTGAATTTTATGTGGGCAACGCCAAGCAGGCGGCACACTATTATCAAAGTGCTTTCGGCTTTCAGCCATTGGCTTACGCCGGGCTTGAAACCGGATTGAAAGACCGCACCAGCTATGTTATCCGGCAGGGAAAAATCACCTTTGTCTTTACAACGGCGTTGATTCCTGATTCGCCGATTGCAGACCATTGCAAACTGCATGGTGACGGGGTAAAGGTTGTGGCACTTTGGGTTGATGATGCCCGTAAATCATTTGAAGAGACAACAAAACGAGGTGCACGGGCCTATATACAGCCTACCATTTCAAATGACGCACATGGTGAAGTGGTGATTTCGGGCATTCACACATATGGTGAAACCGTGCATGTTTTTGTCGAACGCAGGAACTATCATGGCGTTTTCCTGCCCGGGTTCGTAAAATGGGAGCCTTACTATTGTCCTGGTACTACCGGATTGCAGTACGTTGATCACATTGTTGGCAATGTCAATTGGGGTGAAATGGATATCTGGGCTAAATTTTACCACGATGTGATGGGCTTCAACCAGCTGATATCCTTCGATGATACTGATATTTCGACTGAATATACTGCTCTGATGAGCAAAGTAATGGCCAGTAGCAACCTCTACATCAAATTCCCGTTGAATGAACCGGCTCATGGCATAAAAAAATCACAAATCGAAGAGTACATCGATTTCTATAAAGGTGGTGGAGTACAGCATGTTGCCATGGCCACCAACAACATTCTGGAGACAGTTGCAGCTTTAAAAAACCGGGGTGTGGAATTTCTGCGGGTACCTGATATATACTATGATACCTTGAAACAGCGTGTTGGCAACATCGACGAAGCCATTGAACTGATCCGTGAACTCGGAATCCTGGTTGACCGGGATGAGGATGGCTATCTGCTCCAGATCTTTTCAAAGCCGGTGCAAGATCGTCCTACTGTTTTTTATGAAATCATCCAGCGCAAGGGAGCTAAATCGTTTGGAAAAGGCAACTTCAAAGCACTGTTTGAATCCATCGAATTGGAACAGGAACGCAGGGGAACCCTGTAAAATGACAAGTGACAAATGACAAATGACAAATGACGAGTTGGGATGATAAACAGTTTATGAGAAAAGTAACAGAGCCATTTTTGAAATCCTGGGTTGAGGCAGGTAAAGAAAGTGATTTTCCGATTCAGAATATTCCGTTCGGAATTTTTAATACACCCGGCGAAACTGCAAGAGCTGCTACGCGGATAGGCGATACGATCGTTGACCTGCATGCCTTGTCCATGCATGGATTTTTCGAGGGATTGGGGCTTGATCCTGACATTTTCAACCATGACACCCTGAATCCGTTCATCGCACTGGGCAAACCTGTGTGTCGTGCTGTTCGTGAGCGTATTTCTGAGATTTTCGGGGAAACAAACCCTTCGCTTCGCGATCAACCGGAAAAACACCCTGCGATCCTCTTTCCCTTACATGCCATTCAAATGCTGATGCCTGTAAAGGCAGGTGATTATACCGATTTTTATTCGAGTATCGAACATGCCACCAATGTAGGTATTATGTTCCGGGATCCGGCAAACGCTCTTTTACCAAACTGGAAACATCTGCCGGTTGGTTATCATGGCAGGAGTTCCTCAATTGTGGTTTCGGGAACAAACATTCACAGGCCTAAAGGACAAACAAAAGCCGACACTGCTGAATTCCCTGAATTTGGGCCATCCAAACAAGTTGATTTCGAACTTGAGATGGCTTTTATTACCGGAAAAAAGACTGAACTCGGGCAATCGGTTTCCACCCGTGAAGCCGAAGATCATATATTCGGTATGGTGATATTCAACGACCTGTCGGCACGGGATATTCAAAAATGGGAATATGTTCCTTTAGGTCCGTTTCTGGCCAAGAATTTCGGATCGGTCATCTCGCCCTGGATCGTGACCCTGGATGCTCTTGCACCCTTCCGGGTGCCGGGTCCGAAACAGGAACCGGCAGTTCTTCCTTATCTGCAGTCGGAAGGTGATCATAATTTCGATGTGCAGCTTGATGTGCTTATCCGGGCGGAAAACCAGCCGGAACAATTGGTTTGCCATTCAAACTACAAATACATGTATTGGAACCTTGCCCAGCAATTGGCGCATCAAACGGTAAATGGCTGCAACATCAACATCGGTGACATTTTCGGCTCCGGCACCATCAGCGGTCCTACTCCTGACTCCCTTGGTTCGATGCTTGAAATAGCCTGGAAAGGAACCCGGCCGGTGAAGATGCATGATGGGAGTGAAAGGACATTCATCAACGACAACGATACCATTATCATGCGCGGCTATTGTGTTAATGAAAACCTCCGGATCGGATTTGGTGAAGTGGTTACAAAGATTCTCCCTGCCATTCCAATACCTGAAAAATTATAAATCGTAAACCATCAATCCCAAATGATCTCCTCCTCCCGGGAATACCTGCACTTCGATCCGAAGGATACTTCAATTCCGAAGTTTCATCATCTGATGTTGGGTGCCATTGCCCCGCGTCCGATTGCATTGGCCAGTACCATCGACAAGGATGGAAGACCCAATCTTTCACCTTTTAGTTTTTACAATGCATTCGGGGCCAATCCTCCTATCCTGGTGTTTTCTCCTTCGAGACGTGGCAAAGACAACACCACAAAACACACCTATGATAATATCAGGGAAGTGCCCGAGGTGGTTATCAATGCGGTGACGTATGAGATGGTGAAACAGGTCAGCGATTCCAGCGCTGATTTCCCAAAGGGAGTCAATGAATTCGCCATGGTGGGTTTCACCATGGAACCATCCGATTTGATCAGACCCTTCAGGGTGAAGGAATCGCCGGTTCATTTTGAATGCAAGGTACTCCAGGTGATCGAAACGGGGCATGAAAATGCGGCCGGGAACCTGGTCATTTGCGAAATATTGCGGATCCATATTAACCCGGAGATATTGGATGAATCTGGGAAGATCGATCCGCACAAGATCGACCTGGTGGGGCGGTTGGGAAGTGATTACTATGTACGGGCCTCTGGCTCCGCCATCTTCGAGCTTCCCAAGCCCCTATAGGAGAGACGCACCGCAGTGCGTCTCCACGATGTAAAGACGCACCGCGGTGGGTCTCCACGCACCGCAGTGTGTCTGCGACACAATGTAAGAGACGCACCGCAGTGCGTCTCTACAATATATATAAACATATGGAAACTAACCCAATCCTCGATAATTTGCCCAGGCATCTGATGAGTCTGGTGATCGACCAGCCATACAATGAATATACCCCGCAGGATCATGCCGTGTGGCGATACGTAATGCGTCAGAATGTGCGACATCTTGGAAAAGTCGCGCATGGTGCCTACCTGGATGGGTTGCGAAAAACAGGTATCAGCATTGAAACCATCCCAAACATGTATGGCATGAATCGCATGCTGAAGGAGATCGGATGGGCCGCTGTTGCTGTCGACGGGTTTGTGCCTCCTTCTGCGTTTATGGCGTTCCAGGCATACAACGTGCTGGTGATCGCTGCCGATATCCGACCGATTGACCAAATTGGCTACACCCCTGCTCCTGACATTATTCATGAAGCCGCCGGACATGCACCCATCATTGCTGATCCGGTGTATGCCGATTTTCTGCGTCGTTTTGGTGAAATAGGTGCCAGAGCTTTTTTATCTCCGCAGGATTATGCACTGTATGAGGCGATCCGCCATCTTTCAATCATTAAAGCCGATCCCTACTCAGTTCTGGATGCCATCTGGCAGGCTGAACAACGGTTGATGGAAATTTCGAAGAACATGGGCGAACCTTCGGAATTGGCGCGTATCCGTAACCTCCACTGGTGGACTGTAGAGTATGGACTGATCGGCGATCCGCTTGATCCGAAGATATATGGCGCCGGATTACTTTCGTCGATAGAAGAAAGTCAGCAATGCCTTCAGCCTTCGGTAAAAAAGATCCCGCTCAGCATTGAAGCAGCAAATTACAATTACGATATCACAGAGCCTCAGCCTCAGTTGTTCATTACTCCCGATTTTGAAACCTTAAACAAGGTACTCGACATGTTTGCCGATACCATGGCCTTGCGCCGGGGAGGATTGTACGGCATTAACCAGGCGATCCGTTCATCCAATACCGGAACTTGTGTTTACAGCTCCGGGCTGGAGGTTTCAGGAACCTTTACCAGGGTAATCGAGAAATACGGAGAGCCGGTTTATATTAAAACCACCGGCCCATCCAATCTTAATTTTAATGGAAAAGAATTACCAGGGCACGATAAACCATACCATGCGCATGGATTTGGTTCGCCTGTTGGAAAAGTGAAAAATCTTTCGGTGGCACTTGAAGATTTTTCGGAAGAGGAGTTAGACCAGATCGGACTGACTGCCGGAGAGTTGGTGCACCTTGAGTTTGAATCGGGGGTTAAAGTCACAGGTACATTGCTGAGTCATGTTTTTTGCAATGGTAATCCCGTGATCATCAGTTTCACCGGATGCCAGGTGACTTTCGAAGGAGAAACCCTTTTTGAACCTTCATGGGGAACATACGACATGGCAGTGGGTAATCACATCATGTCGGTCTACCCGGGCCCAGCCGATCCTGAAGCATTTGGATTAACCTATCCTGCACCAGCAGAGAAAACCCATAAGATCACTCATGATGAGCATGCAAAAATATTGCATACGCTCTATCAACAGGTTCGCAACATCCGTGAACAAAACGGTTCCTTAGCCCTGCTTCCATCGATATGGCTTGAATTGAAGCAAAATCATCCCGGTGATTGGCTCTGTGCCTTAGAAATACTTGAATTGTTGAAAATAAATCACATTGACGACAATCTTCAGACGGAGATCACAAAGTTTCTCCAGGCAAAGAAATCGGAAGGAACGACCCTCTCCTG
>CAIYES010000370.1 GCA_903925275.1 uncultured Bacteroidales bacterium | reverse complement strand
TGCATGAGCTGCTTCTTCAGCTTCCCAGGCATTTGAGACCAAGGATGGATACTCAAAGTACGAAGTTGGTTCTTTAAGGTTGATAATATTTTCAAGTTCAAAATATCGCTCCAATGCTTCTTTAGCTTTTTCTTCAATAGCATCCTGGTCTACCTTCGTTAATTTTGAACTGTATTTTCGATAATCAATATTTGTCAATTCAACAGCAACAGCAGGCTCAGAAAAAAAGTAATCAACCGGAAGGTTCAGAACGTTCGATAAAGCAATGACTAAATTGCTATCGGGTTTCATTATACCCTGTTCATAGCGGTTCAGCGATTGTTTTGAAACTACATTCCCCAGCTTGTCTGCTAAGTTTTGTAACGACAAACCTGCCATTTTTCGCGCTGCTATTAGTCTGTTTGAATAATTGGTTGCCATGTGGTTCAATTGTTTTATGTTGACAAATATACATATAATAAATCAATTGTCACCAAATAATAGTGCGTATTTGTTAATATTGTCAACAAAGCAATTTGCCGAACCAACAGATTGTTGTAAAGGCTTCTCTGATTGTCGAATTATGATCATAATCCGATTGAAAATAATTAGGGCAGACCACAACCTGACCATCTAAAATCCTACCTTCAATACATGAGTTCAAAAGGACAAATACTTTCAGACCGGATAATTGGTGTAATTAATTGCACGGCACCTGATGCTTAATTATATCTATATGGTTCCAGGGCGAGACAGGATACTAAACAAATATCTTATTGGGATGAGAATCATTCAATTCCTTCGTTATTTTAGTTAAAACCCATTATGCCGCATGATCTTTTTTATATCAGCATCTGATATGTTATCCTGTTCGGTTTTATCAAAAATAGTTATAAGCAGAATTTCCATTTCTGAAATAGTTGCCAGCACAATGAAAGTTATAATTCTTGCACCACCCGCCTTACCTTTATTTTTCGATTTTATTGCAAGACGAATCTTGTGTATATTTCCTCCTAAATCAACGCCAATATAAGGGTTTTCAAAAAGATCCTTTTCGAATAATAATAAATCATCGGGTAACGACTTGTATTTTTTCTTTAACCGCTTATATGTAATACTCGCGGTCAAAAGTTGGAGTAGTGGTTATGTTAATCTTCACTGAGAAGTTGTTTCAGCGTTTTTCCATGTTTCTTCCCGGAAAGTATATCCTTGGCATCCTTAAGTCCCGAATCAATACTTTTTGCAACATGGTCGTCAGGAGAAGTTACCACCTTTACACTTGAAACATCACGAAGGTTGGTAAGAAGGTGTTTCAAAAATGGTATGGCCTCTTTGCTTTTGGGCTTTATAATTATGGTTCCCATCGAATGTGTTTCGTGCAAATTTACAAAAAACACTTTAACGTAAAAGTTTTAACTGGCAGTAAATAAGAGCCCTGTTAATAAATATTTAACCGTTAAAAATATTTATGCATTTTTGCATTTCAATTGCACTATTGTATAATTTAACAAAATGAACCACCGAAAAATTGCTGATAAAATTATCGAGCTTGCAGTGAAATATTCAATATTAATGTTCACCTCCCAATAGCGATCTGATACCGGTTTACTTTATAAAACAACAATGAAACTTATCAAGCAGGACATCGAAATCACCATGAACCAGCTCAAAGAGTTGTACCAGCACCGTCAGGTTGATTTGAATAATCTGCTTGGAAGTGCAAGATGCCATACCTGCAGCAAAGGTGAAGCCATTGAAACCTTTAAAATCATCCTAACGCAGCACAATGCGATCCGTTTGGAAGGAATCTGCAAAAACTGCGGCGGGAATGTAAATGGCTACTCATACGACACGCCCGATTCCTGGTTTAAGTTTATGGCAACTAAACTTCACGTAGAGGGTCAGGGAGGTGATCATTCGGAATATTTAGGACAAATGTTCAGGGAGGAAAAGGTCAGAAAAGAACGGAAACGATGGATCGTCAGTAAAGCCAGGGAGCATCCGGTTTATTATCAGATTCATATTTCGCTGGAGGATATAAGCCCGAAGATATGGAGACGTTTGCTCGTTTTGCCTTCCACTTCTTTGAAAACACTGAGTAAGATTATCCAGATTGCGATGGGATGGAACAATTACCACCTTCACCAGTATATTTACGAAGATGAACAATATGGTGAACCCTGGGAGGAAGATCCTGATGGCACTGTTGATTATAAACATTTAAAACTCCATGATTTTTTGCTTTACCCCCGCGAAACCATGGTTTATGAATATGATTTTGGCGATGGCTGGAAGCACCTGATTAAACTTGAAGACATTCTCTTCAATCTGGAACAGTTGCCGTCACCTCAATGTGCCGATGGCGCCAGGCACTGCCCGCCGGAGGATTGCGGCGGAGTTACCGGATATGCAGAATTACGAAGGACTATTAAAAATCCACGTCACATGGATTACAAGGAGACCATGTTGTGGCTTGGCGGGCATTTCGACCCGGATTGTTTTTCAGTTGATCAGGTGAATAAGGAATTGTTAAACCGTTGCAAACTCCGGTATCCCAGATAATAAAATCTCACCAGTGTTACAGGAGTTCAAAGGACCAAATCCTTTTAATCCGGATCATTGGCCTGGTCAATCGCACGGCACTTGATGCTTAATTTTCGCGGTCACTTCAGTAAATTGTTGAAAAAATCCCCTGATTTTCGTATTACCTTTTATTAAAAACCGGATTAAGCAGATAAAGAACACATGAAAAACGGTGAGGATTTGACCGCGTTACCTGACGAAACGATAATCAGGAAAATCTTTTGGATTCGTGGGAATAAGACCGAAGAGGAGTATCTCGCTTTAAGGTCGCAAATTGCGACCTTAAAGCGAGGGGAACATTCAAAGTATGTCCCATTTGCCTTTACAGAACAAGGCGTAGCAATGCTTTCCGGAATTTTAAATTCGGATCGGGCGATCTGTGTAAACATCGCCATCATGCGTGCATTCGTCCAATTCAGGCGATTCATGGAATCCAACAAGGAATTAGCCAGAAAGATGGAAGAACTTGAGAAAGTGGTTGCCGGGCATGATGATAAAATCAGGCTGATTTTTCAGGCGATCAAACAAATGATCGAAAAGAAAGAGGAGCCGCCGCCTCCAAGGAAGCCCATCGGATATAAGGTCTGAAGGCTTGTATGAATAAAGGGACTAAGTTATGACAGGCTGAGGATAAAATTAGCTCGATCTTCCAGGCGATTTTATTTTAATTTTGCATGATTAACATTTGTGATAATGGAAACACTTATCCTTACTGGAGACAAGAAGTCTGAAATGAATTTAATTGGTGAGATTGCCAGGAAATTTGGCATTAAAGCCCGAAAACTCTCGATGGAAGATATGGAAGATATCGGGTTGCTTAAAGCCAGTAAGGATGGAGAAACCGGGGAATATGTCAATACAAATCAGTTTTTAGATTCTATCCGACGTAAATGATCGGTCAAATCGATATAAGTTTCGTAAAGATGCTGAGCTAATCAAGGATGAGCGTCTTCTTAATCCTAATGCAAAGTTAATACTCCCCATCCTCAAAATCCATGAATGATAACCTGAGCTATTTTGAGGTGAACAAAATCCTCGATACGATTTATCAGAAGCATCGGAAAAAACACCGGGGAAACCCGGATTCCAAACAAATGTGTTGCATGTGGTCAACAAACAATCCACCGGATGTTCTTGAAGATACTAAGCCCTTGCTTGATCTGATGGCAGCGTTTGATATCCGCATCGATGAAGATGCTGCCATTGAGTTGTACGACATGACATTGGATCAGGCTGCAACAAGGATCGTTGAATTAATAAAAGTGAACAGAAATGAATTTGCTGCATCCTCAGATTGTTGATAAATTCCCCTGATTTTCGTATTACCTTTTGTGAAAAACCGGATTAAGCAGAAACCGATGATATGGAAGAAAATTCAAACCCAAAACTTCTTCCCGAGGATGCTATTATTCAGAAAATTTACTGGATTAGGGGTGAAAAGGTGATACTGGATACTGATCTGGCAGTTTTGTTTGGCATACACACCAAAGCATTGAAACAAGCAGTCAGGAGAAACATGGAACGATTTCCCGAAGACTTTATGTTTATCCTGTTAAAAGATGAATTCGATTCTTTAAGGTCACAATTTGTGACCTTAAAGCGAGGCCAGCATGCAAAGTATCTTTCGTTTGCCTTCACTGAGCAAGGTGTAGCGATGCTTTCCGGTATCCTGAGCTCGAAACAGGCGATAAGTGTCAATATCGCTATAATGCGTGCATTCGTCCAACTCAGGCGATTCCTCCAAACCAACAAGGAATTAGCCAGAAAGATGGAAGAACTGGAGAAAGTGGTTGCCGGGCATGATGATAAAATCAGGCTGATTTTTCAGGCGATTAAACAAATGATCGAAAAGAAAGATGAGCCGCCGCCTCCAAGGAAGCCCATCGGATATAATATTGTTAAATGAGCCCTAAAGCATAAAACAATTTTCCCTTTTCTTTCACAATTGTACAATAATGGGTACTCACGGTTAGATTGAAACAGGATTTTTCTATCTTTATGCTATCAAATATAAAACCTGTCGGGATCATTGACCTCATTGAATTGTACCATGACAAGAATATTTCTCAAACGCATACAAGACTGCCGATGGTTAAGGGTTGTACCTCTTCTTACTTTTATAATGAATTGTGCGCTGTCAGGTCAGGCGCAATCACGGGCAGAAATCAACAAGGTTGATTTCATGGTGAGGAACGACAGTCTTTTCGTGACCTACGACCTTGACAAGGCTGGTAACGATGAACGATTTAATATTTCGCTCAAAATTTCCACTCCTTCGGGGAAGATTATAACACCCTATTCGCTGAGCGGAGAGGTGGGAGCAGATATCACCGGAGGCAGGGCAAAACAGATCATCTGGAGTATTAACAAGGATAATATTGCCATCAATGAGGATATAGCCGTTGAAGTTTTTGCAAAATCCCAGGGGAGTAATGTGAAATTTGTATCACGAGGGAAAGCTGTGTTATTATCAGCCGTTGTTCCGGGACTTGGCCTCACCAAACTGAATAACGGAGGCCCATACTGGATCATGGCCATTGCCGTTTATGGCGCAGCTGCAGGCTCCTATCTTTATTATTCAATGGCTGAGCAGAACTACACGAAATATCTCGATGCCCGTACCGAGGATGAAAGAAATAGTTTACACTCCACTGTTCAGAGTCAGAAGAACATATCAAATATATTGATGTGCACTGCCGGCGCTGTCTGGCTTGGAAATATGATATGGACACTTGCAAATCCAAACAAAACCAAGCCTGGTAACAAGGGAATTAGTTTTGGGGGAAGCTACGACCCGATGGCAAAAGCCACAGTGTTTGCTTTGCAATATAAGTTTTGAGGCAAAATAATTAAGAATTAATAATTACTAATTACTAATTACTATTGAATTTTACCATTTCAGCTTTTACCATTTTAGATTTGAGATTTATGAAAAGGACCTTGCTATTCATTTTGGTTTGTTTCCTCAGTATTACAGGGTTTTCTCAGGATAAACAGGTGATTTCGGGAAAGAGTGCATACAAAGCGGTAAAGGCAGGGAAAGTAAAGTCAGCAAAAAAAATCAAAGAGGTCCCCGATCTGATCATCAAGGAAGAAGTATTTGAAGATCCGAACAGCAACAACCTTATCGATGGAAATGAAAAATCCTCGATCCGCTTTAAAATTGAGAACCTCGGAACCGGCATGGCAAAATATGTAACGGTGAATGTCTCTTTGAAAAACAAAATGATCCAGGGGCTTGAATTCCGCACATATACAAATGTCGGACAAATCAACCCTAATGAAACTAAAGAAGTTGTGATCCCCATCGAAGGAAAAATCAACCTGGAACAGGGACTTGCTGAATTTAAGATTGATGTAAAGGAAGACCAGGGCTTTGATGCATTTCCTCTTGAAATGAAAATCGAAACTCATCGCTTCGAACCTCCTCATGTAATTATCGCGGATGCCGTTTTCAGCACCGAGAATGGAGGGAAACTGAAATTGAACAATCCGATGCAGATGAAATTTATCGTTCAGAACATCGGAAACAGTGATGCTGCGGATGTGAATGTTTTATGTGCTTTGCCAAACGGCGATTGCGTGTTGACTGGTGAATCCGATAAATTCACAATCGGCCGGCTTGCCAAAGGGGAGAGCCGTGAACTTGAATTTTTATTTGTCGCCACCCGCAGATATACCCTGAAAGAAATTCCCATCAGGATTTCAGTAATTGAAAGTTTCAATAAATATGGCCAGGATACGACCATTTCGGTGAGCCTTGATCAGGAGTTGCTGCCCCAGAGCCAGGTGGTCATCGCGGCCATTTCCGCAACAGGCCTGCAGGTGCAAAAGGTTTCGCTGTCATCGGCAGTAGATAAAAATATCCCGGTTAATTCCATGGTCAACAACAAAAAGTTCGCGTTGATCATCGGGAATGAAGATTATTCAAAATACCAACCCGGGTTGCAAACCGAGATGAATGTGGTGTTTGCCAGGAATGATGCCGTGGTGGTAAAAGATTATGTTACCCGTGTGTTGGGTTTTCCTGAAGAGAATGTTTACCTTCTCCGGGATGCCACTACCGGTGAAATGAATCAAAAAATCGAACTGATCAGTAAACTCGTTTCGAAAACCGGAGCTGACGCCGAACTGCTGTTTTATTATGCCGGTCACGGATTGCCGGATGAAATAACACATGTCCCCTATCTGATCCCTGTGGATGTAAATGGGAGTAACCTCTATTCAGCCATCAAACTTTCAGATATTTACAGGAAATTCAGTGGAACCGGATGCAAACGGATTACGGTATTTCTCGATGCCTGTTTTTCGGGTGGAGGCCGTGAATCGGGATTACTCGCAGCACGAAGCGTTAAGGTTAAACCGTTGGAAGGAAGTCTGACCGGCAATATGGTGGTATTTTCGGCAACCAAAGGCGATCAATCGGCCATGCCTTACCGGAGCGAAAAACATGGCTTGTTTACCTACTTTTTGCTGAAAAAGATTCAGGAAACTTCCGGAAATTTAAGTTATGGCAATCTGGCCGATTATCTGACCAAAACTGTGTCAATCGAATCGTTGAAAATCAATCAGAAAGAGCAAGACCCTGAAGTGAATGTGAGTGCGGAAGTGAAGGATGTATGGATGGAATGGAAGCTCTCTCTCCGCTGAAAACCTTTGTAAGTATCAGAAAATGTGATATTACAAAGGTTTTTTTATTTTGGCATGGT
>CAIYES010000369.1 GCA_903925275.1 uncultured Bacteroidales bacterium | reverse complement strand
GAAAGACCTAAACACTACACTCTTTTTATAAAAAAAGATTTAGAGATGGCTAAATGGATACAAGAGAATAGTATTACCGATTCTGAATATTACCCGGAAATGATATACTCCGCATTACATAACGAATCCAATATATGTGAATTTGGAAATAAGAAAACCGTTCAACGATTCTCTAATGGATGGATTGGGTGCGGTCCGGCTAATAAATGTAAATGTACAGCAAATGCTATTGCGGTGGGTGTTACTGAAACTAAAAGTTTAACCACAGATATCGAAAATGCTGCAATAAATCTTAAAAGAGAAAAGACGATGATTGCTAAATTCGGTGTCCCATTTAGCTTACAAAGGGAAAGTGTTAGAAAAGCATTATCGAAATCAAGACTTACACCCGAAAATGAAATATTACTTAATAACAGGGATTGGCTGTATAAAGAATATGTCGAAGACCAGAAATCACTTACTGAAATAGCAAAGGATTTAAATGTGTATTATAGCACAGTAGGCGAATATTGTAAGAAATATAATTTTACAATTCGCCAAAGAACTAATTACTCAATACAAGAAAAAGAAATTTGTAAATTCTTAGAATCACTTGATGTGAATTATATACATAGCGATTGGGAAGGGCTGGGCACAAAAGAAATTGATGTATATGTACCCGATTATAAATTCGGTATAGAATTAAACGGATTATATTGGCATTCGCATAACCCGTATTGTACACATACACCTAAAATTGAAGATAGAAATAAACATAAAAATAAAACAGATTTAGCTAAGGCAACGGGTATCGATCTCATTCAGGTAACCGATTTCGAGTGGGAAAATAAAACTGATATAATTAAATCAATAATTAAGACAAAAATCGGCTTATCAACAAAATTATATGCAAGAAAATGTACATTAAAAGATGTACCTAAGAATATTGAGAGGGAATTTTTAAATAAAAATCATCTACAAGGATATATTTCATCAACAAAAGCAGTCGGATTATATTTCAAAGATCAATTATATATGCTAATGACTTTTGGAAAACCCAGATATTCAAAGAATGCAGATATTGAATTATTAAGGTTATGCACTAAACTGGATCATATTATTGTGGGTGGTACACAACGATTATTTAATGAAGTAAGAGGTATATATAAGAATAAAACAATTATATCATATTGTGATATGAGTAAATTTAATGGTAATTCTTATAAAGCATTAGGATTTACATTATCAAATACCGCTTCACCGGGATATTTTTGGACTGAAGGAAACTATATTATCTCTAGGTATAAATGCCAACGCTCTCAATTACAAAAATGGCTAAAGACATATGATGCTACAAAATCAGAATCGGAAAATATGTTTTTGGCAGGGTTTCGAAGATATTGGGATTGTGGTCAATCTGCGTGGATACAACAAATAGTGTAGTCAAGAAAAAAGCCCCAATTAAGGGGCTTTTTTGTATTTTCGTACTCTTTACAGTACCAATCCAAAGGTTTGAATTAGTAAAACTTGAGCGTGGCTGAATTTATTCCAACCTTGCTCAAATAGTCAGCTGCATTGCCGAAGCTGTTAGCTGTATTTGTAAGTTCCAAGTATCCATAACGTGTCATGAACGAAACTACAGGCTCGAAAGTCTGTGGATCCATAACTGGACCAACGCTCATTAATGGAATATATGGGCAGTAGTAAGCTGCTGCGTCTGTCTCTGTTGGGCCTTTGTAGCCCATCAAAATTGCATCGCCGTCGCCTGCATACTGGTTAACATAAACGCGCATTGTGCTATTCAATGTACCAACAAACTTTGTGTTTGTAGGTGCTTCGAATGTACCTTCTGTGGTACGAGCAAACGATGATGTTGTAGCAGACTGAAGAATTGTTAACGCTGTTGGCGAAACAACTGCCCAGTTAGCAGCACCACGACGTGTGCGAGCGGCTATCAAGTTAGCTTGTTGATTAATCATGACAGCAAGAGCGGCCATTTCATCACCAACGTATGTAGCTGTACCAGATACTGCGGCTTGGTTAAATGTAGTTGGAGCGACTGGAACCAATGAACCTAACTTGTAGATCATTTCCTGGTCGATTTCAACTGTGATTTCTTGTGCAAGAGCTTGCATAATTTCTGCTTCAATGTCAATACCATGAATAGCATTTGCATCTTGAGCAGCTTCAAATGTCCAGCGTGCCGATAGCTTACGAGTCTTAGCTTCTACTGTCTCTTTCAAGATTTGGATGCTTAACTTGTTACCTGGTACACCTTCTAAACGTGCTGTGGATGCAGCAGCAGGATCAGCAGCAACTTCATTACCCGAATATGCTTTAGCAATTTCGAATGGACCAAGTGCTTCTGTACCAGCTGTTACGCCAGCTGCGGTATTCGCATAGCGAACACGCAATGTGTGGATTTGACCTACAGGTCCTGTCATAGGTTGCACACCCATGATTTCGTTTGCAATAACTGTAGGCATGACACGTCGAATTAACGGTAGCATGACCTTGTTAAGTACAGCAATATTACCTGCTTGGGTTGCGCCTGCGGTTGCCGATTCAGCCAAGTATCTACGAGTGTTTTCAAACACTACGTCCATTGATTGGCGACGGGTTCCTGTTAGGCCTTCTAAAAGGGCGGTTTTTGTTGCGCCCCAGTTCGATTCAAATAGCTTTGTTGCCATTATAATTTCTCCTAGATTACTTTCTAATTCCGGCTAAGGACAAGATATGATTTAATTCTGAAGATTCACCCGAATCTTCATCCTGAGTGACCTTCACTCTGTTGCCTGTATTGGAAGACAATGTTGCTTCGTTCAACTGTGGCCTTGCAGCAGCAGGTTTACGTTCAACAGCCTCATTCAGAACGCTTGGCAAATACTTGTTGTATTGTCCTTGCAAATTCTTTGTCTGTACCGATTCCAGCAATTCCTTCATTACAGACTTCTTGTCCTTAGACAATGGTGCTAGTAATTCACTCATAACTTTTTGTCTTTCGACTAAGTCTTGAGTTGCTTTCAATCTGCCATCTAATTTCTCCATAAGTCCACTGCTCTTCTTAACCGATTCAGTTAATGTAGCAATTTTCGTATTTTTCGATTCGACAACTTTTTGTAGCTTCTTCAATTCTGTACCTTCATTAAGATACGAAGTCATGAATTCAGCGGCTACACTTTCAAAGATCTTACGGCCGAAGTCGTTTTCACGGGCAACACGAATGTCATCCTTGAATTGTCCGATTTCATTACGCAACGTCTTCTCAATGTTAGACTCAATGATTTGAGCAGCACGCTTGATGAACTGTGTTTTTGTTTCTTGTAGCTTTTGTTTACCTTCGGTAACCATCTTGACTTTCTGTTCTACTAGGGACTTCTTGTCTGCGCGGAACTCGCGAATTTCTTCGGCAAGTTGCTTCAACAGAAAGTTTTCTAGTTTTCCAAAGTTTTCCTTCATTGCCTTCTTTTCGGCATAGAATTCTTTCATTTCTTTTGCTACGGCTTCTGTGATGAATCTGTTTAGCATTCCTGTGTGTTCGACAACTTTGCTTTTGTAGGCAATGCGTTCGGCGACAAGTTTTCTCTTGTCTTCGGCGAATTCTTCGAGTTCAACGCGGACTTTATCAGTTAAGAAACGATCCATCGATTCAACTAGTGTTCCCTTGTCGTGTTCAAACTTGCGGGCGAATTCCTCACGGAGTGTCGCAGCAACTTCTTCACGCGCTTCAGAAATCTTAGTATCCCATAACCCAACGATCTGGTTACGGATATCTTCGGATAGTCCAACGCTTTCGCTCAAGATCTCATCAATTTTCTTTGCCATCTTGAGTTCCCCTTAAATTTTTAACTCTTGAATAAATCT
>CAIYES010000368.1 GCA_903925275.1 uncultured Bacteroidales bacterium | reverse complement strand
CAGAACAAGAAAATTGGAAAACTCAGTAAAGCCTTGTGCATAATAGAATCAACGACCCCATCGGCATCGCTGACATTGTGCACATCCCCCACTGCTTTCAAGTTCCATCCTGATGTTTAACATGCTTTCTCCTTATGGGAAGTCACACCATTAGTATTTGCTATCTGAAAAAGAATTGTATTTTTGATTCTTTTCTGCAGCAGTTGAAAACGAAGGACCATTAAAATAGAAATTATTAAATTATGAAGCCAAACAATGACCTTGAACCGGTTGAAGTTTTTTCAGGCACAATATGGGATGCGGAATTTGTTAAAAGTCTCCTGATGAATGCCGAAGTTGACACATTTTTAATAGATGAAAATACCGGGACACTTGCACCATGGTATACTGCTCCGGGTGGAGCCGGTTCTGTTAAAGTCGTTGTTTCAAGTTTGGATTATGACAAAGCAAAATCAATAGTTGCAGAATACGAAAAAACCAGATGAAACTCATAGCTGACAGCGGTTCAACAAAAACGACCTGGGTATTGCTCGATGGTACCAAAGTAAAAAACACCATCAACACCTGTGGCTTAAATCCCTATTTTCACAATTCCGAAAGCATTGAGGCTGTCATCATGGCCGATCTTGCACCATTTCTGGTTGAGTACCATATCAAGGAAATCCATTTCTATGGAGCCGGGTGCTCAACAGCATACAACAACAGCATGATCAGCGATGCCATTCAACGCTTCTTCGGAAAATCAAATGTATTCGTTTACCATGATATCCTTGGTGCAGCACGGGCGCTGTTCGGCGATGGCAAAGGCATTGCCTGCATCCTGGGAACCGGATGTAACTCCTGTTATTTTGACGGAACAACCACCTATTCAAAAGTTGATTCATTGGGCTACCTTTTCGGAGATGAAGGTGCCGGCTCATACCTGGGGAAATTATTTCTCGGGGCTTATTTAAAAAAGGAGCTTCCGGCAGTTTTACGTGACGCTTTCGATCAGCAATACGGGTATACCCTCGAAGATATTCTCAATTCGTTGTACAACAGGCCATCACCAAACAGGTTTCTGGCATCATTCAGTATTTTCCTGAACGCAAACCGCGAACATCCATTCGTTCACGAATTATTGCAACGTTCATTTCAGGATTTCTTTGAAGCCCACATCCTTAAATATGACGACTATCGTTCAACACACATTGGCTTTGTAGGTTCAATTGCACATATTTATCAGGAAATACTTGAAACGGTTGCCACAAAGGAGCAAGTAAAAATATTCAGAATTTTGCCCTCCCCGATTGAAGGATTGGTTGAGTATCATCAATTGCCCAACCACATGCAGATCAGTAATAAATAGATCGCCAGCCATTATTTTTCAACAAAGAACCGGCATGGTAAAGGCAGATTAACCAGCCATCAGTTCAGGAAATGCAATGATTTTACCGATTTCACCGGGATGAACCCAGCGATAATCAGGATCCTTTTTAAACCATGTTAACTGTCGTTTTGCATAGTGCCGGCTATTGGTTTTTATTTTCGACACTGCAAAGTCCAACGATGTAAGTCCCTCAAAATGATCAAATAATTCCCTGTAACCAACTGTGTTCAGCGCATTCAGGTGTCTGAACGGATATAACGATAGCGCCTCGTTATACAAACCTGTTTCCATCATTTCATCAACCCTGCTGTTGATCCGGTGATACAGCGTCTCCCGCGGAAGTTCAAGTCCAAGTTTAAAAATCCTGAAAGAACGTTGTTTTGGTTTATTGGATCGTAACACAGAATATGGAACACCGGTAATCCTGCAGATTTCAAGCGCCCTGATAAGGCGTACCGGATTGGACAGGTCGACCTGCCTGGCATATTCAGGGTCTGCCAGCATCAATTCATCGCGAAGTGCATGGATGCCCGATGTTGCCAGCAAATCCTTTAATTTTCTGCGAATTTCCGGATCGGGATCCGGCAAAAGATCGATTCCATGGCATACAGCGTTGATATACAATCCGGAGCCTCCAACCAGAATAACAACCCGGTGTTGCAAAAAAAGCTGCTCGAGCAAGGCATGTACATCAGCCTCAAAGCGGGATACATTGTACGATTGATGGATTGAAAGATGATGAACGAAGTGGTGTTTTACCAACGACAATTCCGTTTCTGATGGGGAGGCAGTTCCGATTTTCATTTCCCGGTAAAACTGACGTGAATCGGCCGAAATGATCTCAGTTGAAAAATGCCGGGCAAGCTGAATTCCGAGTGATGTTTTGCCAACCGCTGTCGGACCGGCAATTACGACCAGCAACCGGTCATCAATAATCATCGGTATCGCGGTCATAGCCCGACAATCGCTTATCCAGGCTCTCAATATCTTCGTAGTCCTCGATGTGATCAAGCTTTTCGTCCTGATCATCATCTTCCTGGTTTGAAAAGGAGAACTCGTCCTCACTTGTCACTTCAGGCTCAGCAATATCAAATGAAGATGTGTCATCTTCTTCAATAAGGGCTCCCAATTCACTTTCAATGGTCGCCAATTCCTGTTCGTCTTCAACGATGTCGTCAAATTTGACGAGCTCTGTGATTTTGGGCAGAGGCACTTTCGGAACTACAATCTTGTTAACCGGAACGATAGGGGGATTCAGGGTTGGAAGCTCAGGTTTCTTTGGTAATTCTGCAATCCGCTTTGTATTTCTGGGAAAGGATATATTACCCTCGGATGGGAAAATTTTAAAAAGTTCGATATGAAATGAAAAATGTTCTCTCCCCTCGAACTCGTATATCATCTTCTGATGCGGATCTTCAATGTATTCTTTGATTTTGGAATTTTTCATCAAAGGAAGCGTCAACGATTCGGTGACAATCTGGTCAAGGTCGTCGTCATATTTACGAATCTGGCGCTTTTCTGATTTCAGGGAAATCTCCTTATCCTTTTTGTACTTTTTATCAGTCATAAAAAAGGAGGCCCGCTCGCAATGAAGCAATTCAGACGAGTCAATAATAATATGGTGAAAATCAAGGAAGGTCTGATTCGGTTGAATTTCAATTTCCCTGAGAAATCCATCATGCTCTTCGCATGTTACTTTAAAACGATAAATCAACATGGTTGTTTCCGCGCTAAATCCGGGTCAAAAATATAAAATTCCCTTGAACAATGTAAAAAAAGCTTCATTCGATTATCTTTTTTAATCCAAGTCTCTCACCTTCACGCAGCATAAGCTGGTAAGCTGCACCATATTCATTTGGAATTTCACCTTCCAGTATGGCTTCTTTTAATGGCATCTTTGATTATTCCGACAAATTTTGAAGGGGGTATCCCGAAGGTTTGCATGATCAACTCGCCTGATACCGGTGGCTGCCAATTGCGAAGTTGGTCTTTTGCTTCGGTTTCCTTGAGTTTCTGCCGTACGATCTCGAAATTTTCAATGTACCGTTTTACCTTGGCAGGGTTCTTTGAGGTGATATCGGCATTGCAGAGTAGCATCAGATCATCAATGTCGTCACCTGCCTCAAACAGCAGCCTGCGAACTGCCGAATCGGTCACAACATCTTCAGCAAGGACAATTGGCCTGAGATGCAACAGTACAAGTTTTTCAACATACCGCATCTTTTCATTCAGCGGAAGCTTCAAATTTCGGAAAATCTGGGATACCATCTTCGCTCCCCTGAATTCATGGGCATGAAAAGTCCATCCGGTTCCCGGGATAAACTTCTTGGTAAGCGGTTTTGCAATATCATGCAGAATAGCCGCCCACCGCAGCCATAGATTATCGGACATCGCAGCCACATTGTCAAGAACCGCCAGCGTGTGATAAAAATTGTCCTTATGTCCTTTCCCGTCAATTATTTCAGAACCCCGGAGTTCACAAAATTCAGGAAATATTAGCGGAAGCAATCCGGTTTCCT
>CAIYES010000367.1 GCA_903925275.1 uncultured Bacteroidales bacterium | reverse complement strand
TCCCGGCTTGCGCGTCTGTACTGCTTCGTTCTTGACACCCTCACTCGCCACTCCAAGACCTGTCAACCCCACTTTCCGCCGAATCTCTCCCCCTTTTTCCATCTACTGCTTCGAAAGCCCCATCAGAATCGCTATTCGTGCCAAACTTCCTGCCATTGGCGTCCACCTGACCTGTATATTCCAGGTAGGTTTGCAGGCTTTCGGTGTAGTTATCCGGGTAAATAAAGTCATTGCCTGTGTTATAAGGCGGGTCGATATAGATCATCTTGACCTTGCCCAGGTAGGATTTTTGCAAGAGCTTGAGCACTTCCAGGTTGTCGCCTTCAATGATCAGGTTTTCGGTGGTATCGAAGTTAATACTTTCATCCGGACGCGGCAGCAGGGTGCCCATGCTTGGCGCCTGAATGGTCTTAAAGCACTCAGCCTTGCCCGGCCAGTTCATACTATAGCGTTCGTGACCCACATCCACGCTTTCGCCCAGCGTCATTTTCAGGCGCTCAAAATCCAACTTGCCGCCTTCCGTGCGAATTTCGGGGAACAGCCGCAGCAATTCAGCAGTTTTGTCGGCGGCGATGTCGTGGGAGCGCAGATCAAGTTTTTCAGGTTGGTCGGTCATAATTAATTCCTTATGCAGGCAATCGCTGAAGTTTGGTAGCGAAGGCGAGTGCGAAACAACTAGGAGGCTTTTTCGAGCTTGGCATCCATAAGGGTTTTTATGGAAGGGGAAATATCCATAAGGATAATATACAACTTACTACCATTGGTTCGCAAATCTTCTTCGTTTTGCGACTGGGCAAACTCATTCAATGCAATACCAAGTTTTTCGCATGACTGATCAGCTATGTTTGGATTAGCTTTCCCAAATAAGGCCCGATCTTGTTTAAGCATAGTCATGAATTCTTGAACATCCTGTGCTTCTTTGGAAGGTGTAATTCCACGTAAATTCGCAGGCACCGAAGCAGGTCCGAATTTTTCCATCGACTTAATCGCTTTTCGAAGAAATGTCTGCAATTCCGCAGCATCAGATGAATTTCGCAAAGCAATGAATTGCTCTTTTATTTCTTTCACCTTCTTAGCCGCGGTTTGAGCATTCTTTGCCTGCAATATTGATATACCAGCACCACCGATGGATGCAATGGTTCCAATGATATTAAAAATCGTCCAAAAATCCATTATTACCTACGCATCCAATATGGTTCGTATTTGTTTTGAAGTCAAATTGTGCTTGTCATTTAAACTTTTCCATATTTCTAGCATTTTTCTATATTTTTCCAGCTTTGGCCAGTGGCTATTTAATTCTGGGAACTTTTGTCCATAAGTTAATTCAGTAAAACGCTCAAGATCTAAAATAAAGTATTGGGCGTAGAGATACTGATTGGTTTCCTCGTTGCCGTCAAAACCGTCAAAATGAATTTCGCTTTCCTGAACTTCTTTATTATTCTTCAATTTCGCAAACGAAAATGTAAGCGCACGGTACATATCTAAAATATCAACAACCTCGCGACATTCATCTTCTGTCATTTCATCACCCAGATGGTCAACAATATCTGAATATTGCAGCTTGAAGCCATATTCTAGGGCTTTACGTTGTACAGCGTAATAATTCGATTCCTCAGGGTAAAGTTTTTCCAAAATTCGGAATTGGTTTGCAATAATAAGTCTTTCTGTTTTTGTCAGATTCATAGCTCTCTTCCTTTGACATATAAGTTGAAAAGTTAAATTGCTGACCAGCGAATTAAGAAAAGATTTTCAGGCTCTGCTTTTTGTTCCAATCTCTTTCCTATTTCATCCAACAGGGCATCCTTTTGTCTATCAAGCTCCCG
>CAIYES010000366.1 GCA_903925275.1 uncultured Bacteroidales bacterium | reverse complement strand
TTAGTTTACCCATATTTTCTTTATTCGCAATATTTCTTATAAACATAAAAGGTTTAAGTGATTATATCAAACACTTGTACCTGGCAAATAATATCGGTTTTGATGGAAGTATAGCGGAAATTCAAAATAGACTGGCTATACTTCAGTTATCTGTCATTCAACATTCAAGAACTATGTTTTTGCAGGTTCCGTTTTTTACAACTCTTTTCCTGAACCTTAATTTGATGCTGCATCCTGCAGGTTTTGGTTATGTTATTTTTCAAATAACATTAACAGGCATATCAGTTTACGGTACATATTGGCTGTACAAAAATCTTACTGTTGCCAATTTGGATAAAAGGTGGTTACAGCTATTGATTTCCGGATCAGGTGGGAAGGCAGTAATGAACGCATTAGCTTTTTACAACGAAATTGAAGAATTCAAGCAAGCAGAGACCATCTGATTTCCTTTTTATCTGTCATTTTTCATTAATTTGCTTCTGATCAATGCAACGTCCTGTTTGAGCTGGTTCAGAGTGTTGGCAAGATTGGCAGGTGAGATTTCACCCGAAGGCAACTCGTCGCTGATGTAATGGATAAACCGCCAGATCTCACGGATTTCGACCACCGCGAGTTCGTACGGTTTGTAGATTGGATTTAGTGAGATCAGGTTGATTTTTCCCTCTTTACTGATCCCGTTTTCGATAATTTTAAAGACAATCCCCTCGTCAAGAGTAAGTACAATACATGCCTCTCCGCTTTTTAATGTACTCCAGTCCTGGACAAATTCGCCGGTTATCCAGGCTCCGTCGGGAATTGGCAACATCGAATCGCCGCTTATCTGAAAGGTGCGGTATTTCCGCTCCGGAGAGAGAAAGGGCAGCTGAAATACAGGAAGATTACGCACGAATTCGGGGTCGGCGAATCCCCGCGTATAACCCGCCTTTGCTTTCTCTGGTACCAGTTCGATATTTTCGTTGTTGTTGCTGTCGACCGTTGTTGAGAGGATCCGCAGTTTCGACCCTTTTACAAACACATCGAAGCCGCTCTCCAGCTGGCGTAGTTCGCTCTCCCTAAGCTTTGAGAGATCAACCCTGATCAGCGTGTCAACCGAGATGCCGAAATATTCCGAATAGGTGATCAGTTGCTGGATGCCTGGTTGTGCCACCCCGTTTTCATATCCGCTCAGGGTTGAGCGCTTCATGCTGAGGGCAAAAGCCACCTCATCCTGCGTCCTTCCGCGCCGTTTGCGCATCAGTTTGATGTTTGAATTGAAATACATGGTATCGTTTTTTTGGGAAACCCCGGTGTTTTTTCTCCGTGTAACTCTGTGCTTACTCTGTGTAACTCTGTGGTAAAACAATTAATTCAATTTCTATCCGCCAACAGGTGATTTCATCGTTTTATTTACAAGTTTTTCACTCTCCTGATAACAACCATTTCAAATAATGATTATATTATAACCGGAATAATGATTAAATATTAATCAAATTTAATTCATTTTTCTGAGAATTAAAAATTTTTGATAAAAAACAAATAAAAATAGTTATGCAAGAGATCAGTCAGTTATCGAATAAGACAGTCGTACACTACGATCTCGATACTTTTTTTGTCTCGGTAGAACGGCTGCAAAACCGCAAGCTAATCGGAAAACCGGTGATTATCGGAGGCACTTCCGATCGCGGAGTAGTGGCGAGTTGCAGCTACGAATCGCGGTTGTTTGGCGTTCGCTCGGGAATGCCCATGAAGCTGGCGCGGCGTCTATGTCCCGAATCTTTTCTGGTTCGTGGCGATATGGAGAGTTACAGCCGTTATTCGGATCTGGTGACACAGATCATTGCCGAGCGAGCGCCGGTGTACGAAAAGGCTTCAATTGACGAGCATTACCTCGATATTACGGGGATGGATCGTTTTTTCGGATGCATGAAATGGGCCCACGAATTGCGCCATACCATTATAAAGGAGAGTGGTCTTCCAATCTCGTTTGGATTGTCGGTTAACAAAACCGTCTCCAAGATCGCTACGGGCGAAGCCAAGCCGAACGGAGA
>CAIYES010000365.1 GCA_903925275.1 uncultured Bacteroidales bacterium | reverse complement strand
CGCCATCTTTGAGCTTGGTTACGGCATTTACAAGGCCGCTATGCCTCCATTGAAGCATGCAACGGCGGGGCATGAACCAGTAGCGGCGACCCAGTTCAATTTTCTCTTTTGATTCTTTGATAATGCCTTCGTATCCTTGTGCCACATAATAGCCAATATCGACGAATCCTTCCGACCTTGGCCGCAGTGGCCCGGTCACACACCAGTTTATTACGCCGTTCCGCGGGTCGGAATCGGTAACAACACCGCAATGGGTGATCGGGCAGCCGCACGACATGCCCATGGGGCGGCCGATCATGACATCGCCTTTTTTCACGCCAAGTTCCTTAACCAGTGCAGGATTGTATGGGAGGATCGTCTCCCTGGGGCCGGGTTCATTTTCAAAACAATCCAGGATAAAATCAAAATCACGTTTGAGGTGATCCTTCCAGCCCATCTTTTCGCCAATGCCGGTCGCTTCCTTGCAATCGATGAGGTTTTTCAGATTTTTTGTTTCCGATCCGTTGTGCTTCACGTGGATGCACATCTTCAGGGAGGTTTCCGAGTTATCGACTGCCGCGGCAAATTCAGCGCAGGTCTTGTACCCGCATACACCGCAATCGAGCAACGGCAGCCGGTCAATGGTAATCACTTCTTTTACTTCTGCTTCCATGTTATTGTTTGTTTAATGTTCGTTTCATTGCTGGTGTGTTCATGAACTCACCGGGGGGGAATTCCCTAATCTCTTTTCGAAAATTGCATGCAGCTCACTGATCGTCGCTCTGGTGTGCGTAACGAACAGGAAGGGGAAAAACGCATGAATGAACGAAGCAATTACACATGTCAGGGTCTTCCAGGCAAGCATCAGGGCGAATCGTGAATGCTGCAGGTAAGTCATTTTTGCATCGTTAGGATGTTCGGTAAATATGTTTTGTTTTTTCATGTTTCTATTGCGTAAAGATTGAACTTCCTGAAAAGATTGAAGTCAGGCTGTTGAACGACTGCCCTAGTTTATTCATGAAGACCTCCAGATCTTTTGCCGTAGTAAACCTTCCCATGCTTACCCTGATCCCGCCCCTGGCTTCGAACGGGTTTAGCCCGATGGCCTGGAGAACATGCGATGCACTGTGGGATTTGTCGTTCGACGAACAGGCTGATCCGGCCGAAACGGCTATGCCTGATTCGTCGAGGTGCAACAGCAGCCTGATCGTTTCACCCTCGAACCCGTGAAAGCTGAAACTCAGATGACCCGGGAGGCGCTGATCGGGATGCCCGTTGATATAGGCATTGTCGAAGGTCGAAAACAGGTAATCCTCCAGCTTTTTCCTGAGTTCGCGCAACCGGGTGGCTTCATCGTTCATCTCTTCCATGCATAATTCCGCTGCCTTTGCAAAACCGGCAATGGCAGGGATGTTCTCGGTAGTTGAACGCATCCCAGATTCCTGTCCGCCGCCGTGCAGCAAGGGATCAAGGTTGATTCCTTTCCTGATGTACAGGGCGCCGATCCCTTTCGGACCATATATTTTATGCGCGTTGATGGTGAGCAGGCCGATGTTCGCATCATGAACGCCGACCGGAATTTTTCCGAACGACTGGCACGCGTCGGAATGAAACGGGATGTTGCGCGACCGGCAGATCCTCCCGATCTCTTCCACAGGCTGGATGGTCCCGATCTCGTTATTGGCATGCATCACCGAAACCAGGATCGTTTTCGGGTTAATCACCTCCTTAAGCCTGGCAAGGTCAACGATACCATCCGTGTCAACCGGGAGGTATGTGAT
>CAIYES010000364.1 GCA_903925275.1 uncultured Bacteroidales bacterium | reverse complement strand
ATCCATAGAGAGCCAGATTTTTGAATCAATATTATAGGTCGTATTGGCATAAATCAGTGCTGGCTCCGGATTGGTAATATTGAATTTTGAGAGCATTGAGTAACCCGCTGTATAAATATAATTCCCTGAAGGATGTAAAACAGCCATAGAAAGATCAAGATATGAGCCGAAGTTATAGGATGAATAAATTCCGGTAATCAGGTTTATCTTACTGATATAGCTATTGTTGTAATACGGAAAATAATAGCAACACTTGTCCTGGCAGGCAATAATCCCATTGGTGTACTGTTCGGAACTATACGTATTGATAACCTTTTTTTGAACCAGGTCGGCATAAATAATCCTGTAATCGTTGTCTGAACTGACAACAGCATAAGTGCCATCGGGTGAAACGGACAGCAGATCTCCGCTACCGGCCAACGGAATATGGCTGAACGTTTCTGTTCCAACGTCAAAAAGGTCTAATATCCTGGAGCTGTTTGAGGATGACAACAAAACCAGTCGGTTGTTAACCTGATCGTATGCTGCAGCAAGTATCTGTGCGTTATACCTGATCTTTTTTTCAGGAAATCCAAGGATCAGCAAAGAGATTGAAGTTTTCTCACCGGTTGAGGCAGTTACGGTAACAGTTGCGGAAATGGAATCCTGGTGAACTTTTTCACGTAGCAGGATGATGTCGAAAGCATCGGGTTTGTTTTTAGAGCAGGTTCCGTTTGTTTTACTGAATGCCAGGAGATCAGATGCGGTGTTCACCGACCAGGTGAATCCGGAAGAACCAACATCGCTGATGGTTATGGTCGTGATTGTATCTTCATAGCCGAACGTGATTTTTGAATTGCTGACAAGCAAATTCCTGTTTTCTTCTTTTTTGCAACCCGGGAGTTGAACCAGCATGCATGCCAGTGCAACATAAACAAAGAGCTTCGCTACCATAAACAATAAGATTTATTAATGATCCTGATCCGGTACGAACAACCTTTTATCTTGTGATTTTTTCAATTTACCCAGTCTTCCAATGCATTGAGGTTTGGTATTTGAAAAAGAACTGAAAATAAAAGTACATCTTTTTTCAATGGATCAAAAATATTATATTTGGTGGATAAAAATATAAAAATTTGTGCTGATCAAAATCAATAGTTGAGCCTGCTCCGAAAAGTTAAAAACACAGCTGAATAGCAAAGACTCAACGACGCAATCATTTCAAATTCAAGTATGTAAATTTAGCGTCTTCGCGTCTTTGCGGTGAAAAAAAGTTTCGAGTGGACTCAAATTTCCAAACCAATGTTAATTTTAGATAAACATTCAGCCTATGAAAACAATTTCTATTTGTGTTTTATTCGTGTTAGCAGGTATCACCGTAATGGCCCAGGGGGAAACTCCCAACCAGTTCAGGCCTTCAAAAAACAATTTTTCGGTGGAGGTGAATTTCAAACCATTCAACGCGAATACACCCATCTCTATTGATGGATTCAAGGGTCGCTTGTTTCTGGGCAATAAACTTGCCATAAGGCTTGGTTGCAATTTCGCAACGAGGAAGATTTATCAGGAAACTCCGATAGAATACAACAATACTACCTATTTTAATTCTAATGACGAAAGATATACTGTGCTGGGAGTGAGTGCAGGCGTCGAATATCACTTTCTGAAGACACAGCGTTTTTCACCCTACGTCGGACTCATCCTGGGATATGAAAACAAAACATCGAAGGCGGTTTACGAAGATGTTGAGCCTTATACTTCAGGCGGAACATATAACTACAGAATGATGACTACGGAGTCAAAAAACGCTTGGTTGGTAAATTCATCGTTTGGAAATTACGAAGAAAGAGGATATTCCAAACTAGCTGCCAATGTAGTTTTAGGGGCTGATTTTTATCTGATGAAACATCTCTATATGGGAGTGGAATTAGGGGTCGGGTACAATGCCTTGCTCTACAAAGAAATCGAAATAACCGTAGACGGATCGCTTGACACCAAGATCCCAAAAGGAAATGAAAATGACTTTGGCATAAACGTCAACAATGCCATCAGGCTGGGATTCTGGTTTTAACCAATGGCCGGTTTTAATGTGAAGGGAAAATCATGGAGGAGCAGAAAAATAAAATTACCCTGCCAGGTTTACGTAAGCTGTTTAAACTTTACAGCTATATTAAGCCTTATAAATATGAATACGCACTGGGACTGTTATTCCTGTTGGGATCGAGCGGAGCCAGCCTTGCATTTCCGAAATTGCTGGGGCAACTGGTAGACCTGGGTAACAAGGGAAAACTTGCACAGGAAATCGATCGCATCGCATTGATCCTGGTGGTGGTTCTGATCGTCCAGTCTGTCTGTTCCTATTTCCGGATTTACCTTTTCGTTCATGTGGCAGAGAAGACCCTGGCCGATCTGCGGCAGAGCACGTTCAACCACCTGATCTGCCTGCCAATGAAGTTCTTCCAGTACCGCCGGGTGGGAGAACTCAACAGCCGGATATCGTCCGACATTACACTCTTGCAGGATGCGCTGACCAGCACGCTTGCGGAATTTCTACGGCAGTTGATCATTATCATCGGTGGTATCAGCCTCCTAATGATAACTTCTTTTAAGCTGACACTTTTTATGCTGGCGATCGTGCCGGTAATCATGATCCTGACAGTATTTTTCGGACGATACATCCGGAAATTGAGCAAACAGGCTCAAAGCCAGGTGGCCGATTCCAATACCATCGTCGAAGAGACCCTGCAGGGTATTCAAAGTGTGAAATCATTTACAAATGAGTTTTTTGAAATGGCCCGTTATCGCAATAAAACCCTTGATATTGCTCATACCGGGATTAAAAACGGGAAGCTGCGCGGGGCATTTTCATCCTTCACCATCCTGGGTTTGTTCGGAGCCATGGTAGCAGTAATCTGGAGAGGAGCAGCCCTGCTGGCAGCCGGGGAACTGGCCACCGGCGAGCTGTTTTCGTTCGTAATCTATTCCATGTTTATCGGCGGCACCATCGGTGGCATGGCCGATGTGTTCGCCCGCGTTCAGAAATTCATCGGAGCGACCGAAGATCTGATGGAGATCTTTAATGAACAGGAAGAGCCTGTTGAAAAAATTGCACAACTATCAAAAGATCAAATCCTGCATGGAAGTATCCGTTTTGACCAGGTTATCTTTCATTACCCTTCACGCCCCGAAATGCAGGTGCTTTCAGATGTTAGCGTGACAATCAAGCCGGATACACTGGTTGCCCTGGTTGGTCCGAGTGGCGCCGGAAAATCGACCTTCGTGTCATTGTTGCTAAGGCTTTACGACCCTGTTTCGGGACGAATTCTCTTTGATGAGAAGGAAAGTCAGAGCATTCCGCTTTCGGCATTACGTAGTCAGATGGCTATTGTGCCGCAGGATATTTTCCTCTTTGGCGGAACGATCCGCGAAAATATCGCTTACGGAAAACCTGGCGCTACGCATGATATGATTGTGGATGCCGCTTACAAGGCAAATGCATGGGAATTTATCAATCAGTTCCCTGAAGGGCTGGATACCCTTGTAGGCGAACGGGGCACGCAGCTTTCGGGCGGACAACGTCAGCGCATTGCCATTGCCCGTGCCGTGCTGAAAGATCCGAAGATTTTAATCCTTGATGAAGCAACCTCCTCCCTCGATTCCGAATCAGAACGCCTGGTGCAGGATGCCCTCGAAAAACTGATGAAGGGACGCACATCCATCGTCATTGCCCATCGCCTCTCCACCATTCGCCAGGCCGATCATATCCTGGTACTCGACAATGGCCGTATCGTGGAGCAGGGAACACATGACCAGCTTTTAAAGGTAACCGATGGATTGTACAGGAATCTAAGCGAGTTGCAGTTTGCGGGATGATCTTTCACGTCTGGACATGCCTTTCCAATGGCAAAAAACCCTTGAAGCATCTAGAACTTATCTATACGGTCAAACGCTTTCCCAAATAAAACCGAAGGATTTTTGAAGGAAAAGGAGGTCGCTCTTTACAGTCTTGTACCGAACGAAATTTCCTGCGAATAAGTAATCACTCAATGGTGAAATGGAGTTCAGAATTCAATTTTCCGTTCCAATCCGGCCCATCAATCATTATGTCAGATATGGTAAAAGACTGGCCAGATAACATTGCTCTGATTTTATTGAGTTGTTCATCCGTGAATTTGTTGCTTTCTGAAATTAAAGAATGTCCGATGCTATCGTTCACTTTCATAGTAAACCCCAGCACCTTGAATTGTATATTATAGTCGAAACCAGGAGCCCTGGTTGCAAAGAGGCTTGGGTTGGCAAGAATAGAAGATTTATTGATTTTACCCCCTTTTTTCCATCCTCCCAGATAAATCTCCGGTGGAGGCACTCGTTTAACTCTGAAGGTATATTTCGTAATTAATTCTTCCTTGCCGTTTTGATAATTCATAACGGTTAACAATACCATGAGATAGTTTTTGGCTGTAGGTGGAGTGATCAAATAGTTATTGTTGTCTACTTTTTCGATCTTGCACAGGCTGTCTGAAAGAATAATTTTTAAATGATCATTCGGAATATCAGATACTGAAATTCCAATGGGATTTTTAATGCCACGATACAACATATTCTCACTTAAATTGGCGATTGTACAAACCTTTTGCCCAGAAATACTTGTGCTTGCATACACCAACAGAATACCCAATATCAACTTAGCTGTTTTCATATTTATACGGTTTTTATCATTTTTGTAGATTATTTCTTAGTACATGACAATTTTTCATCTATTTGATATTCAATATATTATGTTAATAACTTGGTCATAAGTATTCTGAAAAAATGCACTTAAGGCCTTGATAATCATTACATTAGGTTAT
>CAIYES010000363.1 GCA_903925275.1 uncultured Bacteroidales bacterium | reverse complement strand
AGGCAATAGGCAATAGGCAATAGGCAGTAGGCAATAATTTTTTTTTATTTTTTCATTGTTTGCATTGTCTGCATTGTCTGCATTGTCTGCATTGCTTGCATTGCTTGCATTGCTTGCATTGCTTGCATTGTTTGCATTGTTTGCATTGTTTGCATTGTTTGCATTGCCTTTTAAAGGAAATCCTGAAAGTACTGCACCATTTTCTGGTTCAGATGTATACGGTCTTTTCCCCTGACATTGTGCTCATGACCCGGATAGAAGAAAAAATCGACCTGTTTGCCTTCATCCACGCACTTTTTGAGGAACGAAAGGGAGTTTTGGGGTACAACGGTGTTATCCTGGTCATCGTGAATGATCAGTAATTTGCCTTTCAGGTTTTTCACATAATTCAGCAAACATGCATTGTCATAACCTTCAGGATTACTTTCGGGGGTATCCATGTACCGCTCACCGTACATTACCTCATAATATTTCCAATCGATCACAGGGCCACCACAAACAGCAACTTTAAAGGTACCTGGAAATTTCAGGAACATTGAAATGGTCATGAACCCGCCATAACTCCATCCATTGATACCGATGCGTGTGGAATCAACAAAGGAGAGCGATTTCAGATAATTTACCCCATCCATCTGGTCGCTCACCTCATTATTGCCCAGATTCCGGAAAATTGCCTGTTCGAATTCAAGTCCCCGGTTTGATGTTCCACGGTTATCCAACGTGAAAACCAGATACCCCAGACTTGCCAGATAATTTAAAAATAGCCCGCCCCCGCCCAGCCAAGAGTTTGTAATCAGTTGTGAATGAGGGCCTCCATAAACATAAATGATAACCGGATATCTTTTTTCCGGATTAAAATCTACCGGTTTGATCAACCGGCAGTATAAATCTGTATTGTTCTCATTCTTAAGTGTAAAAATGGATGTCGTGCCAAGTTTATAATCTTTCAGCGGATTTTCATTTGCGAGAAGCACCCGCAGTGATTTACCATTCATATCGAGAAGTTCGATCTGGCGTGCAACATCTGTACTGCTGTAACTGTCAAGAATGAGTTTCCCATCGTCCGAAATCTTTGCAATATGTGTTCCCGGAGTAGCCGTGATCCGAATAATTTTGCCATTATTAATATTTGTAACATACAACTGGTTTTCGATGGGATTGTCTTTGTTGCAAAGAAAAAATAGGCGGCTGCCAGATTCATCAGTTCTCAGAAATTGAGTTACCTCCCAGGAACCTTTTGTAAGCTGACTGATCAATGCACCCTGGGTATCGTACAGATAAAGGTGATTATATCCGTCGCGCCTGCTTTGCCAGATGAACTTTTCGGAATCACCATTCAGAAATTCCAGGGCATGTAAAGGTTCAACATAGGCTTGATTGTTTTCCGTGAACAGGGTTTTAATGTATTTGCCGGTTAATGCATCATACTTATTTAATTGCATGAAATTCTGATCGCGGTTAAGGCAGGCAATAAAAATGTATTTTTCGTCAGGACTCCAGGAGATACAGGTCAGGTATTCTATCTGTGATCCGGGATCCGTGATCCCGGAGAAATCAGTTTGAAGGTAGATTGTTTTGGCATCGGCAATTGAATATATGCCGAGGGTCACTTTATGGCTTGTCATCCCCGCCATGGGGTATTTGGTTGGATTGACGATGGCAATGCGTTTGCTGATATCAACCAATGGATAATCGGTAACCATGGTTTCATCCATGCGGTAAAAAGCCAGGTAATTGCCTTTAGGCGACCAGAAAGTCCCCTTATCGATGCCAAATTCGTTTCGGTGTACCCTGCCTGAACCAAAAACAATTCCGGGATTCTTTTCTTCGGAGATGGCTGTTTGTTTACCATCAACTGAAATATACAGGTTATTTTCACTGGTATAGGCGACAACTCTTTTTGTGTGATCAATATCCAGGTTTTCAACATTTTGCGGCCAGGAGTTTTCAACAGAAACCGTATTTTTTATAAAATCATACACAAATACTTTGTTTCCGTTCGTAAATTGAAATTCATCAGCGTTGTTAAAGGTAATGGACGGAAATCGTTTCAGGGTATCCTGATTGTTGATCCTTAACCGCAGATTTATCTCCCGCAGGCGAAGGAGGGTGTCGCAGTTTTTGTTGGTTGCTGATCCCTGAACGAGGCAATTTTTGACGACAAATACATAATGCTGCGTACCCGGACACCACTGGAGCTGGCTGAGATTTGCAGGGTTCAGTTTTGAGTTCATGTTTGATGCATCATCGATCGTGAGCAGTCTGGACTGAGCGAGGACGAAAAGTGGCATAATGATCGCCACGCATAGTAAAGCAGAGAATCTTTGCATGAAAATTATGAATTACGTATCAAAATTTACAGGTTACTGTCCACGGCCCACGAATAAGCTGTTACTGGTTGCGGATTTTTGCAATCTTCGTGATCAGACCGGGCTCTTTTTCAATAGCATTGCCAATTACCACCACATCGGCTCCGGCGTCGAAGGCTGTTTTTGCAAGCAGGGGAGTAGTAATTCCGCCACCAATGATCAGCGGCAGTCCAATGGATTGCTTTACCTTCCTGATCATGGTGGCAGGAACAGGATTCTGGGCGCCACTGCCGGCATCGAGATAAATCAGTTTCATGCCAAGCATTTCTCCTGCCATGGCCGTACATACTGCGATGTCAGCTTTTTCTGATGGAATCGGGGTTGTATTGCTCATGTAATTTACAGCGGTCATACATCCGCTTTCAATCAGCATGTATCCGGTTGAAAGGATCTCCAGGTTGCTTGCCTTTAAATATGGAGCAGAAATAACATGGCGTCCGATCAGCAGCTCAGGGTTGCGTCCGGAGATGAGTGATAAAAGAAGAATACCATCGGCCTGGTTGTTCAATTGAAGATTATTCCCCGGGAAAAGCAGTACCGGAATATCGCTGTTTCCCTTGATAAAGGAGATGATCTGCGAATGGTTGTCAGTAATCAGCAGACTGCCGCCAAGGAAAAAATAATCAACCCCTGCCTTCATTGACAGTTTAACGACTTTGGCCACAGATTCCAGGGTGTATTTATCCGGATCGATGAGTACAACAAATTTTTTCTTGTCTGAAGAAGTATCCTTCAGCAGTGTCTCGTAAATATTCATAAAATCGGTTAAAATACTGATTTGGCTATCTGACGGATATTCTCAGAAATTCCGACCGAAAAATAGTGCAGCACCGGAACACCAAACCGGATCAGTTCTTCCGATTGTTTAATACTCCATTCAATGCCCACTTTGAAAACATCATCATTTGTTTTGCACTTCATAACCTCTTTCACAAGTTCATCCGGAATATCGATGTTGAAAATCTGGGGAAGGGCATTAATTTCTTTTAATGTACAGATGGACTTAAGTCCCGGGATGATGGGCACGGTGATACCTTCTGTTCGGCAAGTCTCAACGAAATCAAAATATTTCCTGTTATCGTAAAACATCTGCGTCACGATGTATTCTGCCCCGGCGTCGATTTTTGCTTTCATGAACTGCATATCATAAGCCATGTTGGGCGATTCAATGTGTTTTTCAGGGTAACCTGCCACCCCGACGCAAAAGTTTGTGCTGAAGGTGTTCAGCAATTCATCGTCTAAGTATTTACCCTTGTTCATGTCGGTAATTTGGGCAACAAGCGAACTGGCAAAGGCGTGTCCATTTTTTTCAGGGATGAAAGTCCGTTGGTTTTTTGGGGCATCTCCGCGCAAGGCAAGGATGTTGTCGATACCCAGGTAATGGAAGTCGATAAGAGCATATTCGGTTTCTTCCTTGGTGAACCCACCGCAAATGATATGAGGAACGACTTCTACCGAAGGGTATTTATATTTGATTGCTGCAGAAATGGCTACAGTCCCGGGTCGTTTCCGGATGGTTTTTTTCTCCAGCAGCCCGTTTTCTCGTTTTTTATAAACGACCTCTTCCTGGTGATAGGTAACATTGATAAATGACGGGTTGAATTCCATCAGGGGATCGATGGTGCGGTATATACTTGTGATGTTGTGCCCTCTTAGCGGAGGGAGTAATTCAAAAGAAAACAGAGTTTTATCGGCTTTATTGATCAGATCTATGACTTTCATGGTTAAAAATTAAGGTTAGTATTGAGCAATTTTTCTGCGTGTTCAAAGCTAAAACTTTTTCGCATAGCATAATCAGTCAACTGATCTTTACTAATGCGTCCGAGGTTGAAGTACTGGGAGAGCGGGTGAGAAAAATAAAATCCACTCACCGAAGCGCCCGGATACATGGCATAATTTTCGGTAAGTTTGATATCTACTTGTTTTTCTGCATCAAGAAGGTCGAAGAGCGGGAGTTTTTCAGAATGTTCGGGACAGGCCGGGTACCCCGGAGCCGGCCGTATGCCCTGATATTCTTCACGGATCATGGCGAAAACATCAAGTTGTTCGTCTTTTGCATATCCCCATAATTCTTTTCTAACCCTATGATGCAACAGTTCTGCAAATGCTTCTGCCATGCGATCGGCAAGTATTTTTATCAGAATGGCGTTATAATCATCGAGTTCCTGTTCAAACCTGGCAACCCATTCTTCAACACCCAGTCCGGCAGTAACAGCAAATCCACCAATAAAATCAACGGTTCCTGAATCTTTGGGCGCAATAAAATCGGCTAAGCAGAGGTTTGGCTGCCCTGGTTCCTTAAGCTGCTGGTTACGTAAGAAACGAAAAGTAGTGAGAACACGCGATCGGGTTTCATCGGCATATACTTCAACATCGTCACCGATCGAATTGCAGGGATAAAATCCGACCACTCCGCGGGCAATCAGCATTTGCTTACCAATTATATCCTTTAACATTCGCTGGGCATCGTCGAAAAGCTTTCGGGCTTCGGTTCCTTTTACCGGATCAGTAAGAATGGCCGGGTATTTTCCATTCATTTTCCAGGCATGGAAGAAGAAAGTCCAGTCAATATAATGTTGAATCTCGTCTAAGGAATAATCAATAAAGATTTTATTTCCAATGAACTGCGGCGTATAGATTTTATAACTTTCCCATTCAATTTTCATTTTATTCTTACGTGCATCAGCTAAAGAAACATAGGCATAATCCGCCTTTTTATCATAGGAATTCCGCATCTTTTCGTATTTCTTTCTGACGGAATCGGTAAAAACTGTTTTTGCTTCCGGAGAAAGCAGGTTTGAAACCACACCTACTGCTTTGGAGGCATCTTTGACATGGATAACCGCTTTTGAGTAATGTGGTTCGATTTTCACTGCAGTATGGATTTCGGAAGTGGTTGCACCCCCGATGAGGAGTGGCAAAGTAAATTTCATCCGCTCCATCTCTTTTGCCACATGTACCATTTCTTCAAGCGAAGGGGTGATCAAACCACTCAAACCGATCACATCCACATTATGTTCCCTGGCAGCCGACAGGATCTTATCGGCGGGGATCATTACCCCAAGGTCGATAACCTCGTAATTGTTGCAGGCAAGTACAACCCCGACAATGTTTTTACCAATATCATGTACATCGCCTTTGACCGTAGCCAGTAATACTTTTCCATTGTTCCGCGGCGTTCCCTTCAGTGCGGCTTTCTCAGCTTCGAGCCGGGGGGTAAGCCGGGCTACGGCCTTTTTCATGACCCGGGCACTTTTCACCACCTGAGGCAGGAACATTTTTCCGCTACCAAAAAGATCCCCAACCTGGTTCATGCCATCCATCAGCGGGCCTTCGATGATTTTCAACGCAGTATCAAAGAGCGGCATGATTTCGTCAATGTCCTGGTCGATGTATTCAGCATTTCCTTTTATGAGCGAGTACCTCAGTCGTTCAACAACCTGAAATGAACGCCATTCGGCTTCTGTTTCCTCTTTTTTCCCTGAATCTGAAACCTGATCGGCGTAAGCCAGCAAACGTTCTGTACTGTCCTTACGTCGGTTAAGTATGACATCTTCAACTAATTTTAGCAGCATTTTAGGGATGTCATCGTATACAGGAAGAGCTCCGGCATTTACAATTCCCATATCGAGCCCGGCCCGGATTGCATGAAACAGAAAGGCTGAATGCATCGCTTCACGCAGTGCATCATTGCCGCGGAAAGAAAAGGAAAGGTTGCTGATGCCACCGCTTACACTTGCATAGGGCAGATTTTCCTTGATCCAGGTAACGGCATGAAGAAATTCAACAGCATAATTGCTGTGCTCTTCAATTCCCGTTGCCACCGTGAGGATATTTGGATCAAAAATTATATCCTCCGGGGGGAAATTTAATTCTTTTGTGAGGATTTCGTAAGCACGACGGGCAATGATGATACGACGGGCGAGCGTTGTTGCCTGCCCCTCCTCGTCGAATGCCATGATTACAGTAGCAGCACCGAATTTTTGGAGCTGGATGGCATGTTCACGGAAGGCCTGTTCCCCTTCTTTCAGACTGATGGAATTGACGATCGGTTTTCCCTGGATGCATTTAAGTCCGGCCTGAATGACAGAAAATTTTGAAGAATCGATCATGATCGGAACCCTGGCCACATCCGGATCAGAAGCGACCATGTTGAGAAAATTCACCATGGCTTTTTCAGCATCGAGCATGGCTTCATCCATGCTGATGTCGATCACCTGGGCGCCGCTTTCAACCTGCTGACGTGCAACTGAAAGGGCTTCTTCGTATTTTTCTTCTTTGATAAGCCGGGCAAATTTCCTTGAGCCACTTACATTTGTACGCTCTCCGATGTTGATGAAATTACTGCCTTTAAAAACGGTAAGGGGTTCAAGCCCGCTCAACCTTAGTTCATGGGCACGTTCGGGTACGGAACGAACCTTTGCGTCAGCAGCAAGTTCTACAAAGCCCTTGATGTGTTCAGGGGTAGTACCGCAGCATCCGCCAACCATGTTGACAAACCGGTTATCAAGAAAATCACGGATATATCCGGCCATTTCAACCGGCGACTGGTCGTACTCCCCGAACTGGTTTGGCAGTCCGGCATTTGGATAGACGATGATGGGAAAAGGAGCAATTTGCGATAGTTCCTCAAGATATGGACGCAACTCTGCTGCACCAAGCGAACAGTTTAATCCGATTGCAAAGAGATCGAAATGAATAACAGAAAACAGGAACGCGGCGAGTGTTTGCCCTGAAAGGGTACGCCCGCTGTTGTCGGAGATGGTTACACTGGCAATGACCGGGAAAGGGGTTTCATGTTCCGTGTTCCGTGTTCCTGGTTCCTGGTTTTTCCGATCATTAATTTCATCAAACACCGCAATCAAAGCGGCTTTTGCATTGAGCGTGTCAAAAATGGTCTCAACCATCAATAAATCGGCACCACCGTCGAGGAGCCCCCTGGCCTGTTCACGGTAGGCATTGTAAAGGTCGTCGAAACTAACGGCACGATAAGCAGGATTCTGAACATCGGGCGACATGGATGCGGTTTTACTCGTCGGCCCGATTGACCCGGCAACCCATCGGGGCTTTCCGCCAACGACGTTTGAAAAGCCATCAGCTGCCTCTTTGGCGAGTTTTGCAGCGGTCAGATTGATCTCGTAAGCTAAATCTTCGAGGTGATAATCAGACAAGGAGATCCGGTTGGCGTTGAACGTGTCGGTTTCGATAATATCGGCGCCTGCGTTCAGGTAGGCTTCGTGGATTTCACGGATCACCCGGGGTTGAGTTAATACCAGGAGGTCGTTGTTGCCTTTCAGATTATAGGGAAAGTCAATGAACCGGTCGCCCCGGAAGGCGGCTTCATCTAAATTATACCGTTGTACCATTGTTCCCATCGCTCCATCGAGAACGAGTACACGGGATTTAATCTCATGATATATATCAGGTGTCATTGGCTGGAAATTAAAAGGTTGAAATAATCAAAAGTCACAAAGTCATTATTTCTGCGTTAATATGCCATTACCAGCATATAGTCTCCTATTCTCTGATAATACAAGGTATAATCTTTCTGGCAGTCGTCAATGGTCAGGGTAGCTTTGCAAGTATGGTTCGTATTGCAAATGTAATCAAATGGATGAATATAGATATCGTTTCTGAAATCGAGTTCCGGTTTGCCATGTAACTTGTATAGAGCCTCCTTCCCACACCAATATATGAGCAGGTTTTCGAGCCGGTTTTCCGGAACCAGTGATTCCAGTTCAATTTTAAGCATGAACCGTTCTTTCACACGTTCAACCCGTTCTTTCAGCTTTTCAATGTCAATCCCAACCATGATATTTTTCGCGCAAATTGCTGCTGCGAATTCACCGGCATGGGATACAGAAATGTGATGGCTGCCTGAGGCCAGAAATGGTTTCCCGTTTAAATCATATAAAATTTCCGGGGTCAAAGGAGCTAAAAGATGTTGCAGCAACGCATGGTATGCAAGCCATTGCCGTTTTCGAAGGTCATGACCGAAGGACTGGTACATGCTTTTTTCGTACTCAGTGAGTTGAACAAACGACAACAATTCTGCAGCGGTTTCGGTGATATTCCATATTCCGGCCCGGATTCCGCAGAAAGGAAGGATTTCCCGTAAAAAGGGCATGATTAATACTTAATTTCACAAGGATAAAATGCAAAAATACGACATTATCACATCATTATGTTTGAATTTTGCTTACTTTTGTTGCCCTGTTAACTTTAACATACAAAACAATGGATAACCTCGCTTTATCACAAGATATTAAATACAAAGTAGCCGATATGTCCCTGGCAGAATGGGGACGAAAAGAAATAGAAATTGCTGAAAAGGAGATGCCCGGCTTGATGGCGATCCGAAAAAAATATTCGGCAGACAAACCTCTGCAGGGAGCCCGCATCAGCGGTTCGCTTCACATGACCATCCAGACTGCTGTTTTAATCGAAACACTGATTGAACTTGGCGCTGATGTCAGGTGGGCCAGTTGCAACATATTCTCAACCCAGGATCATGCTGCTGCTGCCATAGCCGCTAAAGGAATTCCGGTATTTGCTTGGAAAGGTGAAACCCTTGATGAATATTGGTGGTGTACCAATATGGCGTTGAGTTTTCCAGGTGGCAAAGGTCCAAATCTGATTGTGGATGACGGAGGTGATGCCACGATGATGATCCACAAAGGCTATGAAATTGAAAAGAACCCCGATTTATTGAAAGTTCCGGCCGAGAATGCAGATGAAAAAGCATTCATCACACAGCTCCGGGAAATCTATATTGAAGATAACAAAAGATGGCATGTTACAGTGGCTGAGTGGAAAGGAGTTTCAGAAGAAACTACCACCGGAGTTCATCGTCTTTACCAGATGAAGGAAAAAGGAGTCTTGCTCGTTCCGGCAATCAACGTGAACGATTCCGTCACCAAATCGAAATTCGATAATCTTTACGGATGTCGTGAATCGCTGGCCGATGGTATCAAACGGGCCACTGATGTGATGATTGCAGGTAAAGTGGTCGTGGTGCTTGGTTATGGCGACGTTGGCAAAGGTTGTGCTCATTCGATGCGCTCCTATGGTGCCCGGGTTATCGTGACCGAGATCGATCCCATCTGTGCCCTGCAGGCAGCCATGGAAGGCTTCGAAGTGACTACCCTCGAAGATGCTCTCCCGGAGGGAAATATCTATGTCACCACTACCGGCAATAAAGATGTTATCACAGCAGATCAGTTATCCCGAATGAAAGGTGAAACCATCGTGTGTAATATCGGACACTTTGACAACGAGATTCAGGTTGAGCAAATGGTACACTGGCCAGGGATCAAACATGTAAATATCAAACCGCAGGTTGATAAATATATCTATCCTGACGGGAAAGCCATCTATCTGCTTGCTGAAGGACGTCTGGTTAACCTGGGCTGTGCCACCGGACATCCCTCTTTTGTGATGTCAAACTCCTTTACCAACCAAACCCTGGCCCAACTTGATCTTTGGAAAAACAATTATCAGGTTGATGTTTACCGGCTGTCAAAAAAATTAGATGAAGAAGTTGCCCGCTTACATCTGGAACAAATCGGTGTGAAACTAACACGACTTACCCCCGAACAGGCCGATTATCTGAATGTGAATGCAGATGGCCCTTATAAGCCGGAGCATTACAGGTATTAAATTGGTTTATAAGTTTATGGGTTGATGGGTTGATGGGTTGATGGGTTTATGGGTTGATGGGTTGATGGGTTGATGGGTTGATGGGTTGATGGGTTGATGGGTTGATGGGTTGATGGGTT
>CAIYES010000362.1 GCA_903925275.1 uncultured Bacteroidales bacterium | reverse complement strand
TTAACCTCCTTTTTACTTTAAAATTAAATCTTGAGACAACATTGTCTCCAATTTTTTCTAAAAATTTTGACATGAGCAAAAAACTAAATAAACGTTGAACTTAACTATTAATAATGGCTATTACAGGGATAACTGCATCTGTCCTAAAACGGTATGGTATTATAATGACAGAATTCCTAAATCTGTCTACCTTTCAAGTTATTAATCACTAATTGTTGTTGCATGGGGTTAAGATGTGGGCCTATAGGTAAACTTAAAACATCTTGGCTCAGTTTCTCAGCAATCGGAAACGCTCCCCGTATATACCCATATTCCACATACGCATCCTGCAAATGAGGAGGAACAGGATAATGAAACATGGTTCCGATACCAGATTCAGCCAACTGCTTGTGAAGTTCATTGCGTTGACGGGATTGTATGACAAATAAATGCCACACGGGATCTGCCCAGAGTGGAACAAACGGAAGCATAACGTTTGTAACTCCTTGCCATTGATCCAGATACTGCGTAGCGACAAGTTTGCGTCGTATATTCCATTCATCAAGCTTTGTAAGCTTTACGCGTAACATTGCCGCCTGCAATTCATCAAGACGGGAATTGAAGCCTTTTACTTCGTGATGATACTTGAGACGTGAGCCATAATTCCCCAATAACCTGATTTTTTCTGCAAGCACATCGTCATTAGTTGTGACAGCGCCGCCATCCCCGAAAGCTCCCAAATTCTTTCCCGGATAAAAGCTGAAACCGGCTGCATCTCCCAAACTCCCTGTTTTCCGGCCTTTATAGTGCGCTCCATGAGCCTGTGCTGCATCTTCAAAAACCTTAAGCCCGAAACGCAAAGCAAGAGTATTAATTCTATCCATGTCTGCAGGCTGTCCATAAAGATGAACAGGCATAATTGCTTTGGTACGTCCAGTAATCGCTTTTTCAATACAATCAGGATTGATATTGTATGTACGTTCATCCGGCTCAACAGGAACAGGTGTTGCTCCTGAATAGGTTACAGCAAGCCATGTCGCGATATAGGTATTAGATGGAACAATAACCTCATCACCAGTGCCTATTCCGGATGCACGTAAAAGAAGGTGTAGCGCATCCAGGCCGTTTCCTACTCCTATACAGTGTTTGACCTGACAATATGCAGCAAATTCGGTTTCAAATGCTTCGACTTCACTGCCTGAAATATATGTCCCGGAGTCCATCACCCTGATGTATACAGCATTAAACTTTTCCTTAAGTTCAAGATATTGAGCTTTCAAATCAAGAAATGGAACTATCATAAAATAACTCCCCGCGCAACAAGATATTCTTTGTAATCACGATAATAGTCATCTTCATCATAGGTATTAGAGGCCAGAACCATACACACGGAACCGGACGAAAAATTATCAAGCTCTCTCCATATCATTGGACAAACGTATAACCCATTATATGAACGGTTAAGATGATAACGTTTTTGATGCTCTCCGTCGTCCAAAAGAACATCAAAACTGCCTGACATAGCAATAATCAACTGATGTAATGCCTTATGTCCATGTCCACCTCGTTCGGCACCACCTGGAACATCGTACAAATAGTAAACTCGTTTTATATCAAACGGAATATGATTATTACCCTCAACAAAAGTAAGATTGCCCCGAGATTCAGAAATTTTTGGAAGTTCAATAATTTGGCAAAGATTAATATTCAACATTGTATTTTCCATACTATTAATAGCTAGAAAGAAGTTTTATAAGCGAAACAAGTTTTGGGCGACAGATTTTACGGTATTCATCCTCAAGTATAGAAACCGCAATAGTATTTTTATATACTCCATCATAGACATAATGATCACGAAGAATGCCATCTTTCTTATATCCAAGATATAGCTTGGTTTTAAGCATTCCATGATTATCTTCCATAATGTCTCCATACACTTTATGCATATGTAAAACATCGAAAGCATAAT
>CAIYES010000361.1 GCA_903925275.1 uncultured Bacteroidales bacterium | reverse complement strand
GACTTTAATGCCACAAGCGCGGCTTTAGTGTCAGCATGACTCTGCTGTTCGTCGGAAAGGAGAATTTCCAATTCCTGGTTACGGTTGGTGACATTTCCAAGTTCATCGTTTAGCTGCTGGACCCGTTCCGTTGTCAATTCCTGCGCTTCAAGATCTGCTGGGTCCATCTTGAAAAAGCCCTGAATGGCTTTCCATGTGTTGTTTATTTTCATCGGTTCTGAATATTTAGTTTCATTTTGAATTGAAAGTTCTGTGATCACCGGTGATAAAGCCGCTGCAACTGAAATTGCGTACTCCAGCGATCCGATCTCATCGATGAGTCCCAGGGCAATTGCCTCAGTGGCGAAATACATCTTGCCGGTCAGGGTGGAATCATCCACGGCAGGCCGATTGACTTTGATAGAGGATAAGAATTTACTATTGATCACATCCAGCACATTCTTCTGGTAAGATTCATATTTACCATCCAGTACCTGGTTAAGGTCTGCGTTCTTATCCACCGAAAGACTGGCATATATTTCATGGAACTTGACTCCCTGGGCTTCCAATGCCGGCTGAAGGTCTTCCACCATCAACATCGTTCCTATGGACCCGATGCGATCGAGATCAGAGCTGGCGATGATCTTGGATGCCCCGGAGATGATCCAGTAAGCAGCACTTGCCGCCATACCTTCTATATATGCCACAACCGGTGTTGTGGAATTACAAATTGCTTCAGCCAACAGATCGGTGCCGGTGACCTGGCCACCGGGGCTGTCTACCACAAGAAAAATACTTTTGATGTTTGGATTCTGATCAGCCGATTTTACGTCGTTCAGGATTGACTGCGACCCTCTTGGTCCGCAAGGCTGATCGTATTTAAGGATTTCCGAGCGGATTGGTATGATGGCACCAGAACCTTCAGGTATGTTTGTGTCGGCAAATCCGAACCGCTGGGGTTGATCCCCTACCCCGCTTATCACAAACGAGCGATTTCTCTCCCTGGCCAATGATTGATCACATAAGGAAAAACTTTCACCTCTGAGCATCGAAAGTATGATCGAGGCATATGCGTTTGACCTTTCTTGTGAGATCAGCCACGCATTTGAAAGAATTTCGGTCAGGATGGGATTCATTGTACCCTTTATTTGAGGATACAATATTAATGTGGTATCGTGGGCAAATAAAGGACTTAAATGAAAGAGAGATCAATCCTCGGTCTCACCTTCAGGGATTCCGTTGGTTGATACCAATTGGAATCCTGCAGGCTTACTGAATTCTCCGGCGAAGTAAAGTTCATAACCATTGAATGCTTCCAAGACTGCAGGTTTTAGCAGCTTACTGGTAAGTTTCATCGGGCTTTCCATAGTTCCCAAAATACGGACCGTGCCGTTTTTATCGCCGACTTTCAGAATCAGTCTCCGACCGGTCATCCGGAAGAGTTCGGCTTCTACCGCTATCCTGTCCTTGGGAACAAGCACCTTTAGTTTATAAAGGTATTTCATTCCGCCCGGAGTGTCCTGTTGTTCTGATTCAAGCTGGATCGTCTCCGGAGTGCCATACATGGCATTCCAGGACTTGCCTGATTTGGGAACTATCAGACAATACAAGGATGAATCGCTGGAATTGAATATTGCAACGTCTTCAGGATATATCCAGCTTACCGGATTGAGTCCCCCGATGTTGATACCGGTGTGGCGAAAAATGTTCCCCATTTCAATTTAAGGATATAAAAATGGATGAATTCAGTTGAAAAAATCCAGGGACAGTTTGTGGGAAACTTTTTTCGCTTTTTTTTCTATTGCGCTTCCGGTAGTAATCTTTTTTAAGTAGCTCATAATTTATATTTGACCAGGTAAATTCATGATCCACGCAAAACTGGTAAATGGCCTTTTTGAAGGACCGGTACTCTTTTACACGGTATGTCATATAATGAAAAAACATCTGCTTGAAGTGCCATTCCACAAAGCGTTCAAACACCTTCTGGTTTTCGGGTGACACCCATAAATTCCCACGAATGTCTTTCTTGTTATTGCCGGGAAGGTAAAAAGTGATGTAATCCGGACCTTCAGGCATGAATGGGGGGATACCGGCAGGCCGCTTCTCGAGAAATGGATGCAGCAATATCCCGATAATGTTTCGCTTGGATGCCATGTTGGTGCGAAGCTCACACAGTAAGTATTCCTGAAGGTAAGGCTTACGCTTTACCGTAACGCTTGGTCTTTCGTTGTCTTTCATGGAGCAAATGTAATTTTCATCCATCTGAAAAAAAAGGTCAAAAACCGGACAATTAATTACTGTTTACCGGGGTTTGGTAAAACTCTGCTCGTTGCTATAAAATTCATTTCTTTACGCTTTTCAGGGTGTAAAAAATAGGCTTGAAGCAATTGATACAAATCAATGTCACCTCCAATTGAGCCGCCGCACAGATTGAAATAATCTGTAAGAGCTACTACACCCTTGTTGAGATCATTGATATTTAACTTGCACAAATCTTTCGAGCCAATCGTTTTATCGATTTTTTTACATAATGGATTTCCATCTGCACTCTGATACTGTTCAAATTGATTCAAAAAATCAATGAGTTTCTCGTGTCTGATTTGCTTTTTAGTTTTCATACTTTTTTGTTTTAGTGTTATTTAATTATTGATTTGAATAAGCCTGGTAACGGAACCAGAGCGCCAGCGGAGTCTTTGTTTGCTTCCCCTGATCCCGGCCGGACTATGTGTTAAACAATTTGTGGGATTCATCTTTTACAAAAACACGCTTACTTTCAAGATGTGGTTTTAAGATTGCGGAAGTGAGATTCATCGACACTTCGCAAATCTGGTAAAAGAAGGCATTATCTACCCACTGGATCAGGAACTTTAAACCAATATTTCGTTTGCCTTTTGTAACAAAATCATCAATGGTTGCCAGGCGATATCCCTCTGGCAAATTGTCATAGCCTAGAAATCCGCTTGTACTGGAAACAACAGATGCATTTTTCATATTGAGGGGTTTGTCGTCAATTTTCCAAAAAAAAAAAAAAAACACGATAATTTGAAATGAATACCCCGACCAACAGACCAACGCGACCAACAGCAACCAACACTGACCAACAGCGACCAACATTCTTACACTACCTAATATAATATAAATCAATAATATAATATAGTGTAGGTAGCGTTGGTCGGTAAATGAGCGAAATATTTCAAAAAGTTGCATTTTATTTTATTTTTCAATTATCATGTCAGAATGGCGGTTCCGGTTCCTCTGCAAAGAGATCAGGGGGCGGTTCCTCAATCTTCTTTGGAGCTGATTTCTCTGATTCTGTTTTGGCAGAGCTGAAAGTATCTTTGATGATGCGATCAAGGTTTACATTGAGCCAGTCATCACCATACCGGAAAACATAAGCAGAAGTATTTGTCGTTTCAAAACGGTGTGCCTGGACTGTACCGACATAAGACTTATGGTTTTTCAGATAATGCAGGATCGAGACAAGCTCGACACCATTCTTCCCGGTCTGCTGGCGATGCTTTTCCATATACATCGGATGAATGGTGGAGAATCTGATAAATAACAAAGTATTGTTGGGTGGTGCAAATGGATGATTTTGTTCTTTATCATCCTTGTCTTTATACTTAAGCGAAGGTGTGTCTTTAATATTGAAGTCAATTCCGGCTTTAACGTCACCTTTATCAATCAGATATTCAACAGTCTTCCAGAAACCAGCAATTGATTCGCTGCTGGAAATCTGCTTTGATAAATTTGTGATATCATGCTTGGCAAAAGCAAAAATATCCTCAAACTTGAAGCTTAATGATAAAGGTGATTCGCTTTCAAGAATGATCTTGACCGGTGTCAGGATCAGGCAATAATTACGAAGTAATCTTTCATTAAATGGAAGTTGTTCGTCCATAAGTTTTGCCTTCATTTCGTCAAACAATGTGGCAAAGACAACAGCAAATTGCGCTTCCATCAATGGCCTGAAATCAAGGATATCACAAAGCAAGGAGCTGATGCCTTTTTCTTCAATCTTTTTGAGTTTATCGAATTCATCCATTTCAAATTTGCTGAATGCTCTTTTGGCAAAATAGAGCGTGCATGAACGGGTGAAAAGCGTATTATCATCCAGGATCGGCAGGTACTGGCTTGAAATAACAAATGAAGAATTGATCTGGTCGGTCGTGGTGCGGGTGTCCTGTGTCATTTTGCCTTTTTCATGACCGATGCCATCAAAAGCGGCTTTCAACAATTGAAAGCGCCTTGGATCAATTTCATTGTTATATTCATCGCACCAGAGTATTGCGTTTCTGCTTCGGGCAGCTCTGCGTGAAAGGCCGACATGCGTTCCGGATGTAAGATTGAAGGCTGGTTGATTATGAAAAAAGAGGTTTGAGAGTGACCAGGCCAATTGACTTTTACCGGACTGGACTTCTCCAAACAAAAACAAGTGCGGAAAGCACTTGTATTTTTCATAAATCAGATCCCGGAAGCAGGTGGCAATTGCATAGGATATACCCATCATGGAATTTTTCCCGTAGACATTCGACATGATCATGGTCCATTCACCAAAAGTTATCGGTGATTGGTTGTATATGAAATACCGGTCGTTCTGGTAATCATCGGCATCATCCATTACGTCGGCATATACAACTGAGAAAGCCGGGGAGAAATACTTTTTGTCTTTATGGGAGGTAATGCCAAGATCGTCCACCGGTTGCCATACGCCATTGTAAATGCCGTTAGCGAAAGCATAGAAACCCTCTCTTCTCCAGCCTAAAGTTTTCAATTCTTTGCACTCGGGAAAATCAGCGGATATGAACTGGAGTATCTTCTGGAAATTTGATTTAACGCCTGTCCACATGAAATTCCCTTCTGAATAGCAGTATGCGGCAAATTGCTCCATACTGATAAAATTCTTCGAAGGGATATCAACGATTTTGGAATATCCTTTATCATTGGTGATCTCGACCAGGCGTTTATTATCAATTTTTGAATAGATATGGAATAAGGGTTTGATAATGAAATTTGAACCTTTAACGGGCAAACCATCTTTGGTATAAAACCAATAACAGTTATTCCGTACAAACCAGCCCAAATTTTCATCATCATCTTCATCATCCTGGTCCTTTCTCCTTGTGGGTGCAGGTCTTTTTGCTTCATCGGACAGTTTTTTGAAACTGTCCGTGAATATTTTTTTGGCTATTTTGAATTTCCTTGAAACATACTTGAAGAATAGATCGGCCGAAGCAGGATCCTTCAGCTCAATGAAGTTCTGGCAGATTATAGAAATAGCATCGGATTGCTGAAAGATATTGTCACCGGCATCCTTAAGCAAGATTTCAGCTTCAGCGCAAATCTTTTCTTTTGCACCGGCATCTGATTCGATCAGATCGAGACCATCCGTGAGTTCGCTCATCGGGATATCCTTTCCAATAATTCGGGGGCGATACTGAAAATTTCAGTGACCATTGCAACAATTTCCGTGAAATTGCCATTGATCTTTGCCTGTGCCAGGGACCTTATGGCTATATTAATATCCTTCTCCTTCGCCAGCGCCCATCGCATATAAGAATTCTCCTGTTTGAGCTGATCCCGTTCCCTGATCATCGGCTCCATGTCCATCATGAAAGCGTATGAATGTTTTGCGATATCAAGCTGTCTTTTCCAGAATTTCCAGGTTTCAGTCTCACCGGATTTTGCTTTGGCTTTATCAAGCAGCGCAGTAATCTCAGCAATGGAGTCCAATTGCATACCAATTGCTCCTCCATAGATGGTGTTCCTGTCTACTTCCATCATAAATATCTACTTGGAATCCGGGATAACTGATTTGATTCTTTAATGGAGGAATATAGAATGTCAGCCATTGGAATTGATTTCTGCTCTAATGGCCATTTGTAATTCTTTGATTCGATCATAATATTTAAAGGTTGATGAATCGTCAAAACATAGTCCTGGCAACGGGTCATGATGATTAACTTTAACAAGGCATCCATAAAAGGCTAGCGATTCGCTAAGATTAGCCAGGGCGATATCAATCAATGCGAGATCGGGCTTGGACATATTTGAGAATGTTTTCATTCAGCAAAGGATTAGAGATTATTAGCAATTGCAATTTTAAAAACTGACATCATTTTACTTTCGGCATCATGCCACCTTCCTCAATCAGTTGCCTTGTCTTAACAACATCAACCAGGTAATGTTTTCTGCTTTTAGTGACTGCCAAAACCGAAACAGGGATCGTTCCGGCATCTGCCAGAACCCTGATTCGGGATTGAGGTATGCCAAGCGTTTTAGATGCTTCAGGGATCTTCTGCCATCTTTTAGGAGCAGTTATTTCAAGCGCGAGTCGTATGCTCCTGAGTTCTTTTAAGATCATCTCTTCGTTACTCATAAAATTTATATATTTAATTTTCGGCAAATTTATTTATTATTTATAAATTATGTTGCAAATTATTAAATTATTCAACTAATAGTTATATTACACTGATTATCTGTTTTATAAATATTTCAATTATATTAAATAACATTAAATAATAATAAT
>CAIYES010000360.1 GCA_903925275.1 uncultured Bacteroidales bacterium | reverse complement strand
TGGATGGCTGTTGCTTCATCTTTGACAAACATGACGGCCTGCTCTATACCGCCAGAGTGCATTTTTTTTCTGTCGTATTCTGCCACCTGTTCCGGCAGGAAGTACATGCCGTCCCTCTCGCTGAAACGCTGTGAAAGACCATTCTGGAACTCCTGACTGGACATTTGTATGGGATAGCCTTTACGGACGTAGTAGGCCACCATCTGGTCGAAGAGGATACGGGGGTCGCGCTCCGGGATCACCTGCATCAATACCCCTTGTCGCTTGGTAACTGGCAAATATTGCAAATTGGTACGAACAAAATCCCAGACACCTTCTTCGGTTTTTACTTCTGCTTGAAAGCGCTCTTCAAATCCTCCATTGGGTTTGTATGCTGAGATAACGAGATCTTGTTTGACGGCTGTAGGAGTAGTTACGGCTTTGAAACTACCTTGTTGTTTATCGAGAACGGAAACATTGGCAACAATAAAGCCAGCTTCGTTAAGAGCCGTTTGAATACTGTTCCAAACAGACGCTTTAGTGTTGGAAAACTCTACAGTCATCCATCGACCGGGTTTGAGAACTCGATATAATTCCTTAAAACAAGCAGCCATGAGCTGGCGATATTCAGTAGCTCCTTTACCTTGCGTTTTATTTTCAATAGCCTCTTGTTTGTTGTTGGTCCACACCTTGAGCCAAGACTCCCAAAGAAAGCTCAATTCTGAATAGTTAAGATTTGCGCCAAACGGAGGGTCAATGAAAATGTAATCAACCAATATCTCATTGCTATCAGTTGTTGATTTTGTACTTATAACGCTTGGGGTTTCTATGTTTTTAAAAGCTGTTATAAGCTTGTTTAATTTGTTTCTATAAGCCGTAAATACCGACGATTCAGAAACTTGTGATCCAATATAGAGCGTTCCACTAAGTGGATTGTATGGAAATGAAACACCAGGTCTATATCTGTTTAACTTACTAATATTGATTAGTTGTGAGTTAAACCATAGAAGTGTTTGTGCTGATTTACAGCGGTCTCGAAAAGCCGACAGAATCCAAAGATTTCTTTTTGTATAAAAATGATGCACATGGGTAATGCCAAAGGGATCATTACGTCGGGTTTCCCCTCCTTCTAACATACGATCTGCTGGAAACCAATACGGAATTTCACTCTCTTCTATCTTCTGAATGAGTCGCACATCGAATGCATCAGGTTTCTTTTGATAACGTTTTTTTCCAACAACATAATTAATAAGCACAGGTACCTGCTTTGCTTGTCGCAGGGTTGATTGTATTGTCGTGTCATATTTGCTTATCCACGCACGATCCATTTTGCGCTTAGTCAGACTGATTGAACAATAGGGGCAAGGAAATTCATCAAGAACAGTGCCCGCCTTTTTATCTACAGCAACGTCATAAAAAATCATCTCACCGGTACATTCAGGACAGATAAACACATCAGACCAAACCATATTGTCGATCGTTCCTCTAATCGCGCTATCGGAATGATGGGTTTCATACATCCACCCGCATTCTTCTTCCACCTCTTGAAGAATTCGCTTTGCTTCACGCTCAAAAGCTATGACATCTATGGGCTTGTTGTAATTGGAAGCGATAAACGTGGCAACCGGAGAGAGGTCATTAAGAACAACTCTTCTTACACCCAGTTTAGAAAAAGCTAACCATGTTTTTTTCCCATTCTCGTCAGTCTCTTCCTGTAAAATGGTATTATCATCCTGCACCTTGTACCCGAGTGACTCAATCACCGCCCGATCCCCGCAAAGCTGAGCCGCCACACCGGTCATGCCTGTCCCGCAAAACCCATCGTATACAATATCTCCCGGCTCAGTATAATGGAGAATGTAGCGCATGATAGCCTTATGCGGTACTTTGGTGTGATATGTGTGGGCATTATAGATCGGGTCGCTCTTACCTTCACTTACATCCGCAGCAAAGGGTTCTCGGTGATAGGTAAAGCCTTCAGGATTCTCAGGTTTCTGTGCCTCCCATTCAGCAACAAAATCACTTATCCATAGGTTTGGGCAGGCCGTATAATATGGCGGATCACTTAGCTTCAGGATATCTTCATCAGTCCCAATGGGAAACCCTTCGATCTTGCGGAATTCAGGATCGCGAAGCTTTTCTGCTAACAGTTCGGTAAAATACGCCCGCCGGGCTTCATCATCAGAGAACGTCATGCCAAGGCAGGTGACAGGAGTGGCATTCGACACCTGTTCCTCATCAAACAACCTGCCTGACCCATCTTTGGATGGTACCATTTCTGTTTTAAAGAGTGCTTCTTGCTTTGAATTCATTCGGTACCTGCCAGTTTTTTTATCTGAGTTTCCATGAACCGTTGC
>CAIYES010000359.1 GCA_903925275.1 uncultured Bacteroidales bacterium | reverse complement strand
TCTTTGGTATTCCTCTGTTTTTCTTGTAAAAAGAAAGAAGTTGCGAATGCAACAATAAGCGGAACTGTAATAAATTCTTTGACCAGTGAACCAATGGGTGGAGTAACTGTAACCCTCTCGCCAAACCAGCAAACCACAACGACTGACCAGGAGGGGAAATTTATCATTGAAAATCTGACACCTCAAACATATACCGTTCAATTTAGAATTGACGGGTTCGAAACAGGTACGAAGAACATTGTTGCGGTTGGCGGTTTGAATATCAAGGCAGACATTGCCCTTGTGCCCATGATACCTGTTCTGAATGTTGCCGAACAAAATCTGAATTTCGGGAAAGATAAAACAACGTTGTATCTTTCAATCGCTAACAAGGGGAAAGGAACCCTGAGGTACCAGATTTCCATTCCTCCAACTGATACATGGATAGATGCAAATCCAAAGGCTGGGGATATCACTAATGAAGTTAAAGTAGTAGTAGTTACGATAAACAGAAGCAGCCTAGTACCTAAATTATATAGTACAGATATCGCAGTAACATCAAATGCCGGTGTAGTTACAGTTCCGGTAACAATGATTGTACAAGGGGCCGTTCCGACTGCATGTTTTGTAGTAACTCCCCCGGCCGGATCAACAGTCCAGACATTCACACTCGATCCAGGCTGTTCAACAGACGATATAGATCCAGCCAGTTCATTATTGACCCAGGTTCGATGGGAAAATCCAGGTACATTCACTGAGTGGGAAATCCTTAAAACATACCAGCACCAATATACTGTGGAAGGATCAAAGACAATCACACTCCAGGTAAAGGACAGTGACGGTAATGTTGGAAATATGACAAAAACCGTCCTTGTAACCAATTCCATAGTCAAACCCATTGTCACAACAAATTCTGTCACTAATATCGGATCGACCTCGGCAACCTGTGGGGGAACCGTTGTAAACGAGGGAGGAACATCTGTCAGCGAAAGAGGTATTTGCTGGAGCACAAACCAAAATCCAACCATCTTTGACAGCCATTTGCAGATCGGAAGCGGCGCAGGAATATACAATACAACACTGACCGGGCTGACAACAGGGGCAACCTATTATGTAAAGGCATATGCGATTAATTTAATGGGCACCTCCTATGGTGATGAAGTCAGTTTTACGACATCTTTTGTCGGGCAGCCGCCTGCGGTCACCACCACAAATATTACCGGTTTGACAGCAACAGGTGCTACATCAGGAGGCAATGTTACCGTGGAGGGAAGTTCGGCGGTAACGACCCGGGGTGTATGCTGGAACACATCCGGCAATCCGACAGTGGGTGGCCTGCACACAAGCGATGGCGGCGGTGGAGGATCATTTACCAGCCAGCTTACAGAACTTTCTCCTTCAACAGCGTATTATGTTAAAGCTTATGCGACTAACAGCTATGGAACCTCATATGGGAATCAAGTCGACCTTACAACGCCTCTGGAAGTTATTACTGATTACGACGGGAATATATATTACCCGATAAAAATCGGGACGCAGGTCTGGTTAACCAGGAATTTAAACACGACGCATTATAGTAATGGGGATTCAATCCCTAAGGTTACCGATTGGATTCAATGGGAAAATATTGGATCAGCGGCCTACTGCAATTATCAAAATGATCCTGCTAATTCAACTGTATACGGCAGGTTGTATAACTGGTATGCAGCTTCCGGACCACGAAATGTTTGTCCGTCAGGATGGCACGTCCCAACTGATAGTGACT
>CAIYES010000358.1 GCA_903925275.1 uncultured Bacteroidales bacterium | reverse complement strand
TTCCTTTTGTAGGCGGTGAAGAACTTGTCTTTTTCCGGCCGATCTTCAACATCGCCGATTCGGCAATCACGACCGGTGTTTTAATCCTGGTCTTCTTTCAAAAAAAAGTCTTTAACCCAATTAATAATTAATTATTATTAATTATTAATTATCTCACCCTGATAGATCTTCCTATTCTTAACGTGGTTGTTGGTTTGATTTTGTTCATGGCACAGATTTCCTTGACGGAAGTATGGTATTTTCGGGCCAGTTTACCAACGGTATCCCCGCTTTTTATTCTGACAACCAGCGCATTTGCCACATAATCGTTGGGATAGAAAACTCTTTTGGTTACAGGAAAAGTATTGGAAATGAGCTTCTGGCTATCGTAATCAATCATCCTCAGAGGGTCGAGTGGTATATCCTTATATCTCACCTCAAAGTGCAGGTGTGGCCCACGACTCCGCCCGGTCGATCCGCCCAGCGCAATGTGCTCGCCCGATTTCACCACTTCATTTACCCTGACAAGTATTTTTGAAAGATGACCATAATAGGTCTCCAGGCCGTTATAATGGCGTATGATAACCAGATTTCCGAAACCGCCTCTGTTGTATTTTGCATAACGAACCACCCCATCGAAGGCTGCTCTGATGGTGTCGCCTTTCATTAATTTGATATCCAGTCCTTTATGAGAATAGGTAAACCCCCTGAAAAGTTTTCCATAAATCGGTAAAGTAAATATGCGGTCGGCAGATGTGAGCATGATCAGGGTGTCATGAATTGAATCCACGTTCATCCGGTAGGCAAAAATCTGATTGTTGATCCACTGTGTCGAAAACAAACCGGTGGAATCTTCGTCCTGGGTCATGAGTATAGGCTCATCCTGAAGGTATTCCCAGGTAAAGTTTTTATACAGAATGACAGCCCCGTTGGGCGTTTCAACAGTATCGATGATGGCATTTACATTTCGCTGGGCAAAGGTGAACAGGGGAAGTACAAATAATAGCAACAACCACAATTTAAGTAACTTCATTGTTTAATTGTTAGGTTCAGGTAAAAGATAAATTGCAAAACTACACGAAATTTTTTCTACATCAAACATTTAATCAATCAGATATTTTATCTTTGCACAAATTATTATGCCTTATCATGCAAGCGAAGAAAAACGGAAAAATCTCACAGATCATTGGTCCTGTTATCGATGTGGTCTTTGACGAAGATGTCAAATTGCCGAACATTTACGACGCCCTTGAATTGACGAACGAAAAAGGTGATGTCATTGTACTCGAATGCCAGTATGATGTTGGTGAACATACCATGCGAACTGTCGCCATGGATTCTACTGACGGCCTGCGTCGCGGAATGGAGGTAGTAGCTATGGGACGACCGATTTCAATGCCGGTCGGAGATATGGTTCGTGGTCGTTTATTCAATGTGATCGGCAAACCTATTGATGGATTAGGTCCCGTTTCCGAAAAACACGTTTACGCCATTCACCGTGATCCTCCGAAATTCGACACCCTGAGCACATCAAAAGAGGTGCTTTTTACAGGAATCAAAGTCATCGACCTGATTGAACCCTACTCAAAAGGGGGTAAAATAGGTCTGTTTGGCGGTGCCGGTGTTGGAAAAACGGTAATCATCATGGAACTGATCAACAACATCGCTAAAAAATATGCCGGGTTATCGGTATTTGGTGGTGTTGGGGAGCGCACCCGTGAGGGAAATGACCTGCTCAGGGAAATGATTGAATCAGGCGTTATCCGCTATGGTAAGGAATTCCAGGAAGATATGGAAAAAGGAGGCTGGGATCTGTCGAAAGTTGATCATGAAGAGTTGCTGAAATCACAGGCGACCCTTGTATTCGGGCAGATGAACGAACCACCGGGAGCACGTGCGCGTGTCGCGCTTTCGGGACTTACCATGGCTGAATATTTTCGTGATGGCGATGAAAAATCAGGTGGCCGCGATATTCTGTTCTTCATCGATAATATTTTCCGTTTCACCCAGGCTGGTTCTGAGGTTTCTGCACTTCTTGGTCGTATGCCTTCTGCTGTAGGTTATCAACCAACCCTTGCCTCAGAAATGGGGATCATGCAGGAGCGGATTACATCAACAAAACGCGGTTCCATTACCTCTGTGCAGGCTGTTTATGTTCCTGCCGATGACCTTACCGACCCTGCTCCGGCAACTACCTTTGCCCACCTTGATGCAACAACGGTTTTGAGTCGTAAAATTTCCGAATTGGGCATCTACCCTGCCGTCGACCCTCTCGATTCAACTTCACGCATCCTCTCCCCTGACGTGGTTGGCGACGAACATTACAATACAGCACAGCGTGTCAAACGCATCCTCCAGCGCTACAAAGAACTTCAGGATATCATTGCGATCCTTGGGATGGATGAATTGTCGGATGAGGATAAACTTGTTGTTTCCCGTGCCCGCCGGGTTCAACGTTTTCTTTCACAACCCTTCTTTGTTGCCACCCAGTTTACCGGTATCCCGGGGGCATTTGTCAATATCGAAGATACCATTAAAGGTTTCAACATGATCATGGATGGCATGGTGGATGAATATCCCGAATCGGCCTTCAGCATGGTTGGAACCATTGAAGAGGCTATTGAAAAAGGAAAGAAAATGGTTTCCGACAGTAAGTAATGTTTAAACGTGAAAAGTGAAAGTTGAAATTATAACCCCGGATTCAACCATATTTACCGGCGACAATGTCGGGTTGATTCAATTACCCGGCATTGACGGGTCATTTGAAGTATTGAATAATCATGCTCCCCTTATTTCCGTGCTACAGAAAGGGAAAGTCAAACTGATCAACAAGGGCGAAAAAGAGGAACAGTTTTTCGAAATCAAAGGCGGTGTAATTGAGGTGCTTAACAATAAAATTATGATCCTTGCCGAATAAACCGGATCATGTTTTTTTTATGCGTATACGGATTTTCGCGGTTTTACTCCCTTTCATGCTCCTCGCTGCAGGCGGATGTTATAAAAATGAGCCTGTTCCTGTTGCCGACTTCAACTATGCAGGAAACAACGAATTCAAAGTTCCGTGTACGGTTCAGTTCACAAACCAGTCGATGGAGGCATTTTCCTATGAATGGTGGTTTGGCAGCGATTCCTCTCGTGCAACGATCGATCCCCCGGGGTCTTTGTTGAAGGATCCGGTATATATTTACAATAAACCCGGAAAATATACGGTATCACTCCGTGCCTATACCGAAAGCCGCAAAGAATGGGCTTCGGTTGATAAAATCATCACCATTAAGGATACAGTCAGGTAATTACATCATTTCCTGCTGACATTACCTGAAACTATTTGCAATTCCCAAAGCCTGACCTATATTTGCGAACAAAACACCGGGAAAAGAATCTTGAATTCTTCCTAATTAAACTATGCTTATGGCAGAAAAAGTAAAAACAACCAGGATTTTATCCATTGATGCCTTGCGGGGTTTCGACATGTTTTGGATCACGGGTGGTGATGCCTTTTTTATTGCGCTGTTTGCCCTTGCAGGAACCCCGTTTTTCAACAAACTGGCTGAACAATTAGACCATCCTGCCTGGACAGGTTTTCATTTTTATGATCTTATTTTCCCATTATTCCTCTTCATTGTTGGTCTTAGCATGCCGTTTTCCATTACAAAGCGTCTTGAGCGGGGTGATTCACCAAAGCAATTGTACATTCACATTATCCGCCGGACTGTTTTATTATATCTACTTGGATTAATCTACAATGGCTTATTCGATTTTAATTTCACCACACTGCGGTATACCGGAGTGCTTCAGCGCATTGCCTTTACCTATTTTTTTGCTTCAATGATTGTAATGAATTTTAAGGTTAAAGGGCAACTTATCTGGGCCGGAACGTTGACATTCGGATATTGGTTAATTCTGCTTCTTGTACCGGTTGCGGGTTTTGGTGCGTACAACCTCACACCGCAAGGGAACCTCTGTGCGTGGATCGACCAACATTTTCTGCCGGGTTCATTTTGTTGCTACACCTATGGTGATAACGAAGGGATTTTAAGTAATTTTCCTGCCATCGTAAGTGTATTGATTGGGGTCTTTGCGGGAAATCGATTAAAAAATTCGGAAACGCATAAGTCCAAAATTAAATTTTTCATGTCGATGGGCCTTATTGCTATCGTCGTGGCATTTCTATGGAATTTCATATATCCGATCAACAAATATCTATGGACAGGTTCCTATGTAGCATTGACTTCCGGGCTCTCTTTTCTTTTGCTCTGCCTGTTCTATTGGTTAATTGACGTCAG